>JBDLIW010000100.1:0-5120 GCA_039714695.1 Thermodesulfobacteriota bacterium
TCGCTTATCGAAGGTCTCCTCGGCTGGTATCAGGAACAGACCAAAATACAGTTTGAATGTTTCGATCTGCGCATGAACGTCGCCTATCGCACCTATCTTTACGGCAGGTGGGGTCGCAAGAAAGTTGAACACGACCCCCGTGGCTACCGGTTTGTCGATCTCGGCAACAGCAGCCGTTTCACTGATATCGATCCCAGGAAGCTGCGGATCGCCATTGCCAACTACAAAAACATGTACAAGCATCATTCCAACGGCAAACACGAATATCTCTTTCCCCAGTCTTTTCTGGACAGCGACTGCGTCATCAGCATCCCGAAGCTTAAAACCCACAGAAGGACCGCAGTGACGCTGGCGCTCAAGAATTTCATGGGTATCCCGGCTTTAAAAGACAGCCTGCCGCATTTTATTGTCGGCTCACCCAGGGAGGGCGGCGACCAGTACGTTAATCCCTCGCTCCGCAAAAGTATCGTCACCCGACTGCACGATATCAAGGAGAGCAATCCCTTTGTCCCGGTCAAGTTTGTCTGCGCCATCGCCAAGAACCTGCTATGGAACAGCCATAAGATCATTCCTTTCAAGGACGATATCTACGAAGGCATGTGGTACGGCAACGATACCTTGTGGCGGACCCTGTCGGACCTGAACCGAGCGGTGATCTATGCCGACCGCGAAGGCAAACTGCGCGACACGCCGCAGAGAAACGTCTTCTTTCTGCTCGATGGTGTGGTGGGCGGTGAAAAAAACGGCCCCCTGCTTCCAGACCCGGTCTATGCCGGAGTGATGTTGGGTGGCTACAACCCTGTCACCATCGACGCCGTGGGAGCCAGTCTCATGGGCCATGACATCGAAAAAATACCTCTGATCAAAAAGACGTTTGAAAAAAATAATGAACGGGACCCCCTGTTCAAGGGTGAGCCTGAAGATATCCGTATATTTATTGCTGACGGTGAACTCGATCTGGAAGAATTCAGGCGCATGAAGAAACTGGATTTCGAACCCCATCCGGGCTGGAAAGGGCATGTGGAGCTGGCACCGACCGGATGATTGAAGCTCCCTCCAGCAGATAAGCAAACGAAGTGCGACTTCGAGCTACGGGGAATCTCCGTATGAAAGGAAGTTAACTTATCAAGCTTGCTAACCCCGCGGCAGATAAGCGCAAGATTTCGAGCCGTGAGGATGCGCCCCGAAGGAAGTTCCCGTGGAGTAGTACACTCGCTATTCATGTTCAACAAGAGGCGGAGGCGATAGTGAAAAGGTATCTGAAAAAAATAGGAAGAAATTTTAATGACTACGGTCTGCGAATCACAGTGAACAAATGTGTTTCCGGTCTTGTGAAAATGGCTTACGAAGACCGGACATATCGGATTTATGCCATCGATATCACGGGTTTCAATGGTTCTTTGCCTGAAGATGGCGACTTTACTTATAAACTTGTCGATGCCGATGATATCGACTGCATCGATCAAATTGAATGTATGGAGGAATGGTTGTGGGGCAGGGTGAAAAACAAGCTGGAAAACGGTTTTCTGTGCCTTGCCGCCATGGATGGCCCAACGGTTGCCGGTTTCAATATTGTCGCCCTGGAAGAGGGAAGTCTGCCGCTGGTGCATTTTACCAGGAAGCTGCGCCCGCATGAATCCTGGTCAGTCCAGATTACGGTCAGAAAGAATTACCGCGGTAAAAAGCTTGCAAGCACTCTCAGGAATAGAATTTTCGCTATTCTGCGGGACAGTGGGGTCAAAAAACTTTATGGCGGGACGAATGTTTCGAATGTAGCCAGCCTCCAGTTGGCCAGGAAAGTCGGATTCAAGGAACTTGCAGATTATCGCTACCGCAAAGTGTTCAATAATACACGCTTCACTTGTACGAGGGTCAGGACATGAGTTTCGCAACCGCTTGCCATGAAAAGGCAATCGCCAATGTTACTTTTGCGTTCTCCAACTACCTGATGAATCGCAAAGGAATCATGGCGAACTACAGGCAACTCATGCGGTCGGAAAACTCGCCGTATGAGTCCCTGCAGGACACCCAGCTCAACAAACTGGTGCGGGTACTGCAGTATGCCAATGACCGGGTGCCGTATTATCAGAAAAAATTCCGGGAAATCGGTCTTGATCCGCGTGATATCAAAAGGCTGGAAGATATGGAAGCCATTCCGCCGCTCACCCGGCAGGATGTCATTGAAAACCGGGCCGACCTGGTGGATTCGCAAATTGCCGCCTCAATGCCGGTTGCCGACAATTCCAGCCGGGGGCCGGCCGAACCCCTGCCCCTGGCCCGATTCAGAAAGCACAAACTGGTCCGCAACACTTCCAGCGGGTCCACCGGAGCGCCGACGATCTTCTATGAAGACGGTTCTGTCACAGCCTTGAACTGGGTCCACGAACTGCGGTTCCGCAAATGGTTCGGCATCGATCCCGGCGCCAGGGAAGCACGCCTGGCCCGGATCTCCGTTGATTACATGCCCAAAAGCACCTCCCATAGATTACGCAAACTTCTCTGGAACCAGCTGATCCTGCCCGGCGTCAACCTGCAGGAAGGGGATTATGACCTGTGCGCCCGCCGAATCCAGGAATTCCGGCCTAGGGTCATGTGGGGGTTCACTTCGGCATTCACCGGCCTTGCAGAGCACATCAAAAAGAACAGCGACAGACTACAGCCGTATTCACCAGAACTCATCATTACCTGGGCCGCACCCTTGTATGACCATGAACGGGAGTTGCTGGCCGAGGTCTTTGACTGCCCCTTGACCAACATTTACGGTGCCCGGGAGGTCGGGCATGTTGCAGCCCAGTGCCGGGAGGGGGTATTTCACATCAATCAGGAAAATTATCTGGTGGAGACGGTGCCGGTGGATGAAGTCCCGTCTGATGAGGGGGCGGGCGAGTTGCTGGTGACGCCGCTCATCGAGACGCCCATGCCGTTTATCCGCTATCGCATGGGGGACATCGGCAAGGTCACGCCTTCTGCCTGCGGTTGCGGTAAATCTTTGCAGGAAATGCGGAGTTTTCTCGGCCGCACGGGCGAAGTGTTCAAGACCAGAGACGGCCGTATGATCTCCCCGAATTTCTGGTGCCGGACCTTTATGGACGCCAAAATGGCGGGCGCGGTGGAGCGTTTTCAGGTGGTGTATCTCAAAAACGGTAACATCGCCATAAAACTTGTACGCAAACCGAATTATTCCCAGGACACCGAAAGCCATCTGCGCCGTCATCTGGAGAGGAATTTCCAGGCAGGCACCGAGGTGCGCTTCGACTATGTCGAGACAATCAAACCGCAACTTTCCGGCAAATATCAGATGGTCATGAAGGAAACCTGAAAACAAAGAAGTAACGCTCTAGAGCAAGGATAAAAACCGAGAGGATGACATTGTGGAAGTCAGATTGATTGCAGAAAACCAGGAAGGACAATGGGAAGAATATATCCGGCAAAACCCCTATGCCATTGCCTGGCAGTGCCACGCTTGGCGCGACGTGCTCACCAAGCATTATCAGTTTGAGTATTTCCCGCTGGCAGCCTTTGAGAACACGGAGATATGCGGCGTGCTGCCCCTGTATAAAATCGATACCATGTTTGAGAAAAACGCCCTTATCTCAGTACCGTATGCCGTGGCCGGCGGCATCGTTGCCGACAATGACGCGGCCAGCTCGGCTCTTCTCGACGAGGCAATAAAACTCTCAAACAAAGTAAATGCAAGTAAGATTATCCTCAAGCATTATAAGCAGAAGATCGAGGCCGACATTGCCACCGATGCCAATTTTTACAACCGGGAGCTGAGCCTGTCACCAGACACTGACGAGTTATGGCGGAATTTCGCTGACAATAACAAAAAATGCATCGAAGAGGCGGAACAAGCCAAGCCATCGTTGGAGTATCCATTTGAAAACCTCGATACGTTTTTCAATCTGCTGCTCAAACATCATCATCGTATGGGGATCCCGTGTGTCAGTAAAAAATGGATCAGAAGCCTGATCGATTCAGGCATGTATTCCATGGCAGTGCTGCGCTGCGACAGCCGAATCGTGGCCGGCACGGTGGTGAAGGTCTTCAAGAAGACGGTCTCCTTCCCCTTCACCTGCCTGCCTTTCGGTGATGCAGAGGCCGAGAGATTTGCCTGCAGCCTCTATTGGCGGCTGATCAAACACTTTGCCCGGCAGGGCTTTGAGATATTTCATTCGGGTCGTATACCGCGGACCGAGCAGACCAATGGATACCGACTGGGATGGGGTGGAACACAATACGGTTATTACTATCAGTATGTTCCCGATCCCGGCATTAAAACCGAATTTGCAATCAAACGGGGAAAGAAAAGGCAGCTTTTCGAGAAAGTGTGGAAAAGAACGCCAAAACCTGTGGTGAACGTGCTGGGGCCTCGCATCGTGAGGCATTTTCCTTGAAGACGGGCCAGGAATATCGCCGCAGGTCAATGAACTGCCGCTTCTGGTCCTGAAAAGAATGAAAGGCAAGGCATGCAAATTGGCGGCAATGTATTCAATGCGGGAGGCGGCGCTAGCCAAGGCCGGAGAAAAGAGAATCTGATGCGGATGAATTTGTTTATCGTGAACATAGCGCTTGTCATTTTATTGTGCGGAATGTTTTTTTCGGAGACAGGATTTGCCGCGGTCACCGGGAAACCTGCTGTTGTAAAATGGTATAAAGACAAGAAAGCAGCTGTTAGTCTCAGGTTTGACGACAATCATGTGTCGCATTTGAAAACGGTTGTTCCCTTATTGAAAAGATACGGATTCAGGGCGACATTCATGGTCAGTCCAGGCAAAGACAGTTATCGTCAATATAAGAGTATGTGGGGAAAAGAGATCCCTTTCATGGGGCATCGTCTCGGTAACCACACTTTGAACCATTCCGGCGCAGTGGATCTCAAGGAAGCTGATTATGAGATAGGTGAAGCGACACGAATGATCCGAAAGGCGCATCCAACGGAATCCCAACTTATGGTTTTTGCAAGCGGAGGTGGGAAAAAATGGGGCGGCACATATTGGGAAAAGGCTGACCAGGCGTATTACGATATTGCCCGAAAATATAAACTCATCGATCTGTATGATGGCAACCATCCATCATTGCGAATTGATGCCGGATCAAAAACAAACAAACTTTGCAGC
>JBDLIW010000101.1:0-5089 GCA_039714695.1 Thermodesulfobacteriota bacterium
GCCTCCTCTTCCGCCTTTTTCCTGGCAGCCTCCTCCTCTTCGGTCCTTTTTCTGGCTTCTTCTTTTTCGGCCGCCCTTCTTTCTGCGGTTTCGCGGATGCCGATGTTTTCCCTGACCAGGGTCATACAGGGGCGGGAGATGGTTGTTTCAACCTTTTCCAGAAACGGGACAATGGTGATTACCCCTTTACCAAAGGCCAGGACTTCGTAAAACGCCTCCTCTCCCTCATGTTGATCGCAGACAGCATGAATTATTTCTCCGTTTTTGAAATGAATCAGGCCTTGCCTGTTGCTATGGTTGACCTGCAAGGTCGTGGTGGCACCGGCCAGGCATTTTAACTGGATGATGTCGGTGATGCTGATTCCTGCCATGGCGGCAATATCCACAGAGGCTTTTTCTGTGAGAATTCTAACCACCTGTTTCTTGAGTTTATTGATGTCAAAAGGTTTTTCGACAAAGAACAGGTTGTCTCCCAGAACGGCTTCCTTTTTAAAACTGGCAGACGGGAAAGCAGTCATCACGATTACGGAAACAGCGGGGTATTTCTTCTTGATCTCGATGAAGAGATCCTGATCGTTGACCTCCAACATGGCGATGTCGGTTATAAGCAGGTTAATTGTTTCGTCTGATAACTTGTCCAGGGCTTCTTCGCCGCTGGCAGCGGTTGCGACGGTGGCATTCACCTCTTTATCGGAAAGGGCCTGGGAGAGAGACCAGGTAATGTCTTCCTGGTCGTCGACCACCATTATTCTTGTTTGTGGTTTGCTGTTAACCATCATTAGACCTTATCAGCCGTCCATATTTTCAGTTTTGAAGAATATCGTGAACCTGGAACCTTCCCCGATCATCGAATCGAAATAGATGTTGGATTCATGCTCTTTCAATATCCGCCAGACCAGGGAGAGACCGAGTCCGGAGTGGTTGCTTTTGTTAGTAACAAAAGGATCGAAAATTTTCTCTTTCATCTCTTCCGAAATTCCGTTGCCGGAGTCACTGATGGTTACAACCTGGTATGAGAAATCGTCATTAAGGCCTTTGAAATTTAACAAGTTGTACTTGTCACTGGGTTTGTTGATATATTCGCAAGTGACCTCAACGTAGCTGTTATCTTCTATCGCATCAATTGCGTTCATGAAAAGATGGACAAATACCTGCTGCAGTTGTTCAGGGTCGGCCTGGAGACTGGCGGAATCTGTACTGAGGTTTTCATGGAGAGACAGCCCTTTTTTGCTTCCCCTGGCCTCCGCCAGGTGCCAGGCTTCTCTCAAAACATCGTTGAGAACAGTCTTTTGTTTGTTGGGCTTGGGCGGTCTGGCATATGAGAAAAACTCATTCAGCAGCTGATCAAGCCTGTCAACTTGCTTGAGAATCCGCTTGATGAATTCTTTGTTTTCGTCGGCTTCGGACAGTCGGCTGTCGAGGATCTGGGGCGTTGATTTTATCCCGGCCGAGGGATTTTTTGTCTCGTGGGCGACTGCTGAAGCTATCTCGGCAACGGCGGACAGCCGGTTTAATTTACCGACTTTTGCCCCTGTTTTACGTTGTTCGGTTACATCTGAAAAGGCAATCACGCTACCAATCGGGGTGTCATCATGGCTCAGGATAGGTGAGGTGGTGAATTCCAGGATGATTTCCTTTTTCTCGAGGCTGGCCGCAGTTATCTCGTGAGTGGAGGCCGTGGAGGTATCCTGTAGCAGGACAGCCGACTCCGGGCCGAATATCTTCTCCAGCGGTTCCCCGTCGATCTCCGCATTGTAGAGGGTCATAATCAGTTGTTTGGCGGCAGGATTTGCCTTGGTGATCACGCCTTCGTTGTCAATCATCACCACGCCGCTGTCCAGGCTTTCCAGAATGGAATCTGAAAATGATCTTTCCGTGCCCAGGTCGGCCAATGATTTGTTCAGGCTGGCAATCAGGTCTGCCTGGTCTTTCTTCAGCTTTTCACGCTCAAGGGTGTCGGAGATAACGTCAGCGACACTGTTGAGGTTTTCCCAGGCAAAGGCATTTTCAAGTTTTTCCTCCAAGGCAATGATCATGATCACCGTTTGGGCACTGCCTTCGATTATAGCGTGATACGAGCTTTTCCCCTGTGAGATGTTCCGGCAGAGTTCTTCAATTTCTTCTTTTGAGTTGTTGAGGGAAAACAAGTTGTTACTTTTTTTCTGAAAAAAAGACGGCAGTTCTTCAGAATCAAGACCGATGTGGGCTATTAGTTCCAGTTGTGACAAGTCATTCTCCGTTGCCATGATCAGGGCTCGGGGGATGGCCTTGGTGCCTGGCAGGGCAACGGTCAGATGCAGGGCATGCTTCAGGGTGTCTTCAAGTTTTTCGACCGTACGGCATATATGCAGGACCTTTTTCAGGGTGGTTTCGGTGGCGTACGCCTGTTTAAGTTTTGCCTCCCTTTGCTTCTGGGCGGTGATGTCGTTGATAAATATCAGATACCGGCTCTCTTCCGAGGTCGTGGGGTGGAGGGTGATCCACAGGTCGAGGTAGCGGATTTTACCGTCTTTGGCAGTGGCTTTCTTGCTTGTGCTGTAGGGGGTGGTGGCGTTGCATTTATCCAGGATTTCCTGGTCGACGATATCTACATCTTCCAGAAATTCAGAAAATTTTTTGCCGCGTACTTCTTTGCCGGTACAGGCAAAAATTTCTTCGGCGACGGGATTAAGGTGAGAAATAGTGCCATTTTCCGCCACAATAACCATGCCGTTGGGGGATGTCTTGAAGGCTGCCTGGTTAGTTTCCATAGTTGTCTGTTTCTGTTAAAGATAGATGTATCATAATGTCAGCAAACAGATTTGCAGGACGGCTGACATTTGTTATTTTTATAATATCAAGTTGTTTGCCATACAGAATAACTGTAAATAGCTGTTTTTAACAACAAAAATAGTAATTTTGTCTCGAAAAATATCCAAAGGGGTCTCCCTGTGCAATTAACAATTCCGGCGGTCGGCATTTTGCGAGGGGTGGAAGGAACGTTTTTCCGTGAGGTAATGCACGCCTCATTCTCTGCTGGGCTGCAGGCCCTGGAGATCACCATGAATACCGACGGAGCGGTTGATATCTTAAGCGGTTGCCGGCCCGAAGTACCCGAGGGCAAGTGGCTGGGAATGGGTACCATCCGTAACCTCGAAGAAGCCCGGCAGGCTGTAGGGGCCGGGGCCATGTTCCTGGTTACCCCCAATACCGATCCAGCTGTTATTGATTATGCCGGGCAGCAGGAAGTACCGGTTATTGCCGGAGCCTTCACGCCAACCGAAGTCTATAATGCCTGGTCGGCCGGAGCGGTAATGGTCAAAGTTTTTCCCTGCGGGCCTGTCGGGCCTTCATACATCAAAGAACTTAAAGGACCGTTTGATCACATTCCCCTACTGGCCGTCGGCGGGGTAAACAGGGAGAACCTTGATGAGTATTTTAAAGCTGGTGTCTCCGGGGTGGGGGTAAGCTCGGCTTTGTTCGGTGCCAAAGCTCTTGCCGAAAAAGATATCAGTCAGGTTGGAGTAAATGTCAGGGACTTTGTTATGGCGCTGGGGGATTGCATTTCGGGCTAAGCCGAGTATTTTAGATGTTTTCCGCTTGACTTTGGATGGCCAGGGAAGCATATCGTTCGCTTTGTTTGTTATCAAAATAATAATTTTTAATTTATTTATATAGGAGAAAGGAATGTACAGACCACAGATTAAGGTGATTGACTGCACTGTTCGGGATGGTGGCTTGATGAACAAGTGGCAGTTCAGCGAAGAGTTCGTTCGCAATGTCTATCTGGCCTTGGGCAAGGCCGGGGTTGACTACATGGAGATAGGTTATTTATCTTCCGAAGGGATGTTTTCCCGTGAGGAGATGGGGCCGTGGAAGTTTTGCGCCGAGGATGATCTGAAAAGAATTGTTGGTGATGCCGAACAGAAGATCAAATTTTCGGCTATGGCCGATATCGGCCGGATAGATTGTGATGATATCCCCCAGTGCGAGGACAGCTCCCTGGACATGATCAGGGTTGCCTGCTATGTTCATCAGGTCGATAAAGCCATTGCCCTGGCCGAACACTGTATGGATAAAGGCTATGAAACGACGATTAACCTGATGGCGGTCTCAACCGTTAATCAGCGCGATCTGGAAGAGGCTCTGGAGGATCTGGCCAAGAGCAAGGTGCCGATCATTTATCTGGTCGACAGCTTCGGGTTCTTTTATTCCGAACATATCGATGTGCTGGCCAAAAAATATATGGAAAATCTGCCGGGCAAGACCATCGGTATCCATGCCCATAACAATCAGCAGCTGGCCTTTGCCAATACCATTTCGTCCATAATCAACGGTATTAATTTTCTCGATGCAACCTTGTACGGAATCGGCCGCGGGGCGGGCAACTGCCCGATAGAACTGTTGGTTTCTTTTCTGAAGAATCCCAAGTTCGATGTCAGGCCCCTGATCGAGGTTATTGAGCGCGAGGTGCTGCCCTGGAGTAAAAAGATCGACTGGGGCTATTCTATCCCCTATATGGTGACAGGCTCCCTGAATCAACACCCCAGGTCGGCTATTGCGGTTATGGAATCAAAGAACAAGGACAAGGTGACCGATTTTTATGATCAGGTTACTTCGCTGCCTACCTGAAAATCTGCCGGCTGGGAGCTGGATTGGAGGTACGTATGGGCTCGTCTGATAAGAGATTAAAGCGAAAGAAAGGCGGTTTGATTGCCTTGGTGATTCTCGGCTTCTTATGTCTGCCGGTCATCTCCGCCAGCGTCGACGAAAGTCGTTTTCAGCCATACCTTGAAAAGCATGATAATGGCTGGATTGACTGGCAGGAAGGATTGATCTACGGGATCGGCCGCGGTTACCTCTTAAAGAATGAAAACTCCCGGATCAGGGCCCAGCGGGCGGCCAACGTTATTGCCTCCGGCAGTATTGTCAAGCTGGCCGCAGGTTTGAACCTTGATGATGCCCAGACCTTGCAGACTATCGGCAAGGGGCAGGCGGTGGTGAAATTAAGGGCGTTTCTCCGTGATCGGTCGCATAAATCTTCTTTTGTTGAGGGTAAGGATCCTTACTATGAAGTGGTCCGGGTCGCATCCCTGAAAGGTGTTTCGGG
>JBDLIW010000102.1:0-5070 GCA_039714695.1 Thermodesulfobacteriota bacterium
CGGGGCGCCTCGGAGTATACCCCTAGGGCACTTCCTGCGGGGCGTCGCTGGCGCTCTCTTACCTTCTTCAATATTCGAAATTCCTTGTTCGACAATTGAAAGCTACCCGTCTACAAGACGGGGTTAAACCATGAAAACCGACGAATTAAATAAAGGCTTTACCCTGCTGGAGCTGCTGGTCGCGGTGGCTATCCTGACAATTGTGGCCCTGACTTCGCTGTCCAACAACTCCACCATCATCAGCAACAACTCCTACCTGCATGAAAAGACCCTGGCCCACTGGGTTGCCATGAACAAGGCAGCGGAACTGAGGCTGGCCGGCAACTGGCTGACCGGTAAACGGGAAGGCGTTGCCGTCATGGCCGAACAGAAATGGCGTTGGATCATATCCGGCAGACTCACCCCCGACCCTGACATCCAGCTGCTCAATATCGAAGTAAGGCCGGAGGCGGAAGAAGGACAAACACCCCTGGCTGTACTGACCATGTATCTGGGGCGCTCAGCCGGATACAAAATAAACTGAACCTATGGCAATGACTCCCGAAATAGAGAATTTTCTTTTACCCCGTCATCTGATGCCAGGTGAGAAAGGACCGGTTATCACTCTGCCCACGCCATTTAATAAGGGGTTTACCCTGCTGGAACTGCTGGTCGCCCTGACTATTTTTTCCCTGGTTTCCATCACCATTTTCAGCAGCCTTACCTCGATGATTACCACCAGGGATCATCTTGAAGATGACAGCCGCCAACTGGCCGAACTCCAGACCGCTTTCATGATTATCGGCCGTGACATTGAGCAAACGATAGACCGGCCGGTGAGAACCGGCTACCAAGAAACTTCTGCGGCCATGGTCTGGGAAGAATCATCCGCGACCCTGGAGTTCTCCAGTAACGGCAGACGAAATCCGGCCGGCCTGAAAAGGAGCAATCTGCAGCGGGTTGCCTACCGTTTTGAAGATGGCTTGCTCTACCGGGATTACTGGGCGGCAATGGACCGGTCGGAAAATTCCCCCCAACTCTCTCGGCTACTGATAAAAAATGTGGAAGATCTGGATATAACTTTCATTGGCGATAACGAACAGATCTTTAAATCATGGCCACCGGATACCACCACCTCCGGGAGCACCCGGCAATCTCTGCCGAGGGCGATAAATCTGCAAGTCGCCATAAAAGACTGGGGCAAACTGAACCGCCTTTTTCTGGTAGGGAAACGGGGTTAGAGGCCATGACTTTTATCAAAAAACAGGACGGCATGGCCCTGATCACGGTTCTTCTGGCTACCGCCTTGATTGCCGTCCTGGCTGTAGGCATGACCTCAGCCCAGCAGATTGCCATTAAAAGGACCTCTAATCTTGTTGAGAACGATCAGGCCATGCTGCTCAGCCTTGGTCTGGAAGAATGGGCCATTCAGCTGCTGCTCCGCGACCGGCAGCAGGAGGGCGGCACCGATCACCTGGCCGAGAACTGGGCCTTAACGCTAATGCCGACCGCCACCGAGAATGGGGTTATCACCGGCCATATTGTCGACCTGCAGGGGAGGGTTAACCTTAATAATCTTGAACTTGGCGATGAGCCCACCATCGAACAGACCAGGCGGATTCTGACCGGCTTGTTCAATCTTTGCGAGGTTGATGATGATTATCAAGCCATCCAGGCCCTGGCTGACTGGCTCGACGCAGACAGCGAGATCCGCCCCGGCGGCGCGGAGGACAATGAGTATCTGCACAGCGCCTCACCATACCTGGCGGCCAATCGCCTGCTGACCAGTCCTTCGGAACTTCTGCTTGTCGATGGTGTCTCCGTTGAGAATTACGGTTGCCTGAATAATCACCTCACGGCCCTGCCGGCGGCCTCTGCCATTAACCTGAATACCGCCGGCCCGGAAATTATCAGCGCCCTTTCCGATAAAATTTCTCTGGCCGCAGCGGAAGAAATAGTTAAAGATAGACCGGAAGAAGGCTACCGGGATATTGCCGACTTTCTCGCCCACCCGGCGCTGGCCGGCAGCACCATTACAGCAGACGGTCTCAGCCTGACCAGCGATTTTTTCCTGGTCCGCGGTCAGGCAAGTTTCGGTGATGCAGAAATAAGACTTAACAGCGTGGTGGCCCGCCGCCCTGACACTGTGGAAATATTGGGCCGAAGTATTGGAACATATTAAAATGAAAACCAGCGTGGACAAACATTTTCTCTATCTGGGCCCGGAAGCCCCCCATGAGGTTACCTGGGCTGAAATACCCGCCTATGGCGGGCTTTCTACCGGTCGGGGTTCTCTGGCCGAGGCCTCTCATCTAGAGGGCCGCAAAATTATTGTCTTTGTCCCGGGAACAGAGATCCTGCTCAGCGAAGCGAATGTCCCCCGCAGTCGCCGGCAAATTATGCTGCAGAGCATCCCCTTTGCCCTGGAAGAAAACCTCTGTGATGATGTGGACCAGCTGCACTTCGCCATCGGCCCTGTTTCTGAAAAAAGAATTGCACCCGTCGCAGTTGTCGACAAAGACCGGATGGCCGAATGGCTGGCAATGCTTGATGAGGCCGAACTGAAAGCTAAAAGGATAATCCCCTCATCTCTGGCTCTGCCAATAACAGACGGCCGGGAAACCCTCGTTCTGAACGGTAACGAATTTCTTTGGCGGAAAAATACCTGGGCGGGCTTTGGCGGCGAAACCGGCAACCTTGCCTTTTTCCTGAACTCTGAGCCGGAAAAGAAACTGCCGGTTAGGATTTTTGCCGCCGCCGATCAACCTGATCTTGCCGGGATCATCCCGCCATCGACAGAGATCCTGGAGCAACGGGAATACTCGGAGCTGATCGAGATCCTGGCCGAGGGGTACCAGGGCCGGGAAGCCATCGACCTGCTGCAGGGCGAATTCAGCCCCGGAGCCGAATGGAAAGAATTCTGGCATAAATGGCGCCTGCCCATCACGGCGACAGTACTGATCTGCCTCATGGGCATCACCGGTTTCTTCCTTGACTATTTCCGGCTCAAATCGGCAAACCGGACGTTGGACCGCCAGATAAAAACCATCTACCTGCAGACTTTCCCGGAGAGCCGCAAGGTTGATTTCCCCCGTCACCAGATGGAGCAGAAACTCAAGGACCTTCGCAAGGATTCAGGGGGAACAAGCAGCTTCCTTTCTACCTATGACCAGACTGTACCGCTGCTAACAGGCGCCCCCGGATTCAATCTCAACTCCATACGGTTCAAAAATGACCACTTCGAATTTGAGATGGAGATCCGAGACCTGCAGTCCCTGGACAAACTTAAAAATGACCTGGCCAAAGTACCGGGTGTGGATGTCGTCATAAAAAATGCGGAAACTAAAGGGGATCGGGTCAAGGCCAGACTCCAGATAAGTACCGGGGGCGACGCATGAATTTCTGGCAAAACATGAATAAGCGAGAGAAAATATTTTCTGCCGGCGGAGCCGCCCTGCTGCTGCTCTTTATGGCCTACCTCCTGGTGATCCACCCCTTGAGCCGTGAGCTGACGAAAATGCAAAAATCCATCCCGCTCAAAAAGGAGGAATTGGCCTGGATGAAAACCGCCGCCCTTCAGGCCGGGCAACTGGCCAAAACCCGCCCGGCAAATACTCCTGCCTCCTCACCCCTCAAAGTAATTGATCTGACGGCGGGCCAATACGGATTATCGGCGAAACTGCGAAGGGTCGATCCCGGTGAAAACGATGAGATAAAGGTCTGGTTTGAAGACCTGGTCTTTATCGATCTGATGAAATTCATCAGAGACCTGCATGAAAACCACGGGATAGGGATCGTAAGTTTCACGGCTGAAAGCCTGGACTCGCCCGGGGTTGTTAATGCCCGCATAACTTTTAAGGCCGGTCGGACATGAAAGAGATAAAACCCTGGTTGTTGTTAGCCATAATTTTCTACCTGCTGTTCCTGGGCTGGTCTTTCCCGGCCGAGCGCGCTTTATCGTTTCTCTACAACCGCCAGGTCATCTCCCCGGCAACTATTTCCATCGCAGACCCTTCGGGCTCCTGGTCTTCCGGCAAAGCCCCGTACGTCAGGGCTGGAAACATTGTCATTAAAAATCTCTCCTGGTCTTTTCAACCCGCAAGCCTCCTGCTCGGCAGATTACAGTTCGCTGTAAAAGGCGAGATAATGGCTAACCGGATATCCTGCCGACTGAGTTTTGACTCCAATACCTTTACCGTAAAAAATTTAAATGGAACCCTGCCCGCCGACACTGCGATACGGCCTTATCTGCCCGGGATAAATCTTGGTGGTTCTCTGGCCGCAGACAGGGTTTCACTGACCATAGAGAAAGGTTTCCTGCAAAAGGCATCAGGGCAGATCTCCTGGAAAGAGGCCGCGCTCGGCAGTCCGTACAATACACCGCTGGGAGGCCTTTCTTTGGCCCTGTCCACGGAAGAGAACGAGATAACGATCAAGCTAAACGATCTGGGTGGCCCCCTGCAGGCGGATGGCCTGGGCTTTATTTCACCGGCCGGTGAATATTCCTATAACGGCTGGGTCAGCGCCAGTCGGGAAAGTTCACCGGACCTGGCCTCATTCCTCCAAATTCTGGGCGCACCCCAGGCCGACGGCAAAATCAAGCTGGACCTCAAGGGAAAGCTTCCCCGATTATTTTAAAATTACAAGGATAATAAATGATGAATAATTCCCATAAAGACTCTGCCGAAAAATTCGGCCATGGCAGCAGCCAGGGCGGTTTCACCCTGATTGAGATCATGGTGGTCGTAGTTATTTTAAGCATCCTGGCCGCCTTCATCATCCCCAACATTATGGACGAACCGGACAAAGCCAGAGTCGTTAAAGCACAACAGGATATTCGAGTTATAGAGACCGCCCTGAAACTATACAAACTGGATAATCATTTCTACCCATCAACCGACCAGGGCCTCGAATCCCTGGTTGTCCGCCCTACCGACGATCCGGAACCGAAAAGATGGAAAGAGGGGGGCTATCTCGACCGGCTGCCGCTGGATCCCTGGGATGGCGAGTATCTTTATCTGCATCCCGGCATTCACGGCAACATCGACATCTTCTCCTTTGGCGCCGACGGCCGGCCTGGGGGAGAAGGAA
>JBDLIW010000103.1:0-5070 GCA_039714695.1 Thermodesulfobacteriota bacterium
AACAATTGCCCGCCAGAAGCGGGTCAAACGGATCAGAAAGAATATAAGCGGTACCGGCGAGTGCCCGCGTTTACGTGTTTTCAAGAGTGCCAAGCATATTTATGCTCAGCTTATTGATGATGTGGCCGGACACACCCTTGCAACCGCTTCCACTTTGGAGAATGGAACCAAAGAGGGGAAAGGCAAGTTAGACCCGGCCAACAAAGTTGGGACTAATCTGGCGAAGAAGGCCAAGAAGCTGGGCATTGAGAAAGTGGTTTTCGACCGCGGTGGTTACATTTATCACGGGCGGGTCAAGTCACTGTCGGAAGGCGCACGAGAGGGCGGCCTGAAATTCTAGTCAGTCGTCAGACGTAAAAAAAACCAAGTAAAAGATTGGGGGTGTACCTTGCCAAACTTTAAGAAAGATAATACCGAATCCGAGTTCATTGAAAAGGTCGTATTCATCAACCGGACCGCCAAGGTTGTTAAGGGTGGCCGCCGGTTCAGCTTCAGCGCAATTTGCGTTGTCGGAGATGGAGCCGGCCGGGTAGGTCAGGGACTGGGAAAGGCTAATCAGGTGCCGGAAGCTATCCGCAAGGGTATTGAAAAGGCGCGTAAGGATATGAAGAGGGTGTCGATTACCGAAACCAGTATCCCGCACGAGATCCATGGTAAGTTCGGTGCCGGTCGGGTTATGCTTAAACCGGCCTCTGCCGGTACCGGGGTTATCGCCGGTGGTGCGGTTCGTGCCGTTCTTGAGGCTGCCGGAGTGCACAATATTCTGACCAAATGTATTGGCTCGCACAATCCCCACAACCTTGTTAAGGCCACTATTGACGGACTTCGTTGTTTGCGCTCGGCAGAGCAGGTTGCTGCGCTGCGCGGCAAGACTGTAGAAGAAATCACTTCCTAACGAAGCCGACTAAAAAATCGTCTGAACAGTTAACTCATGCTGTTCGGGCCAAGCCATATTCCACCAGGTAGAGATATGAAAGAAATCAAAGTTACCTTGAAGAAAAGCGAGATCGGCAGCACTAAGAAGATACGTGCCACCCTGATCGGCTTGGGGTTGACTAAAACAAATAAGACGATAGTCCGTAAGGATACAGCGGAGATCAGGGGGATGATTAATAAAGTCGCCCACCTGGTCAAAGTGGAGGAATAGAAATGCTGGATTTAAGCAATCTTTCACCAAATCCCGGTTCCAGAAAACCGAGAAAGAGAGTCGGTCGGGGTCAGGGTTCCGGTCGTGGTAAAACATCGACCCGTGGTCATAAAGGATATAAAGCCCGCTCCGGCAGCAGCATCAAGCCCGGGTTTGAGGGCGGTCAGATGCCTCTGCAGAGAAGAATTCCCAAGCGTGGATTTAATAATATCTTCCGCAAGGAGTTTGGCATTGTTAATGTTCAGGACCTTGAGTCTTTCGAAGCCGGCACCAAAGTTGATCGTGCCGCTCTGATAGAAGCTGGCCTGGTTGCCAAAAAATTTCAGCTGGTCAAAGTGCTTGGTGGCGGAGAACTTACCAAGGCCCTGACCATCGCTGTTGACAAGTTAAGCGAGTCGGCCCGCAAGAAAGTTGAAGCGGCTGGCGGCACCATCGAGGGCTGATAGATGCAGGCCGGAGTTCAGAACGCTGCCAATATCCCGGAACTGAGGCGGAGGATTACCTTTACCTTCCTGATGCTTGCTGTTTACCGGATTGGGGTGCAGATTCCCACCCCCGGCATTAACGGCGAAGCTCTGGCGGCCTTTTTTCAGAAGAATGCCGGTACGCTCTTTGATATGTTCAATATGTTTTCCGGCGGTGCGCTGGAGAACTTTTCTATATTTGCCCTCGGCATCATGCCGTACATCAGCGCCTCCATTATTTTCCAACTGCTGACCGTTGTCGTTCCGCAGTTGGAGGCCCTTTCCAAGGAAGGAGAGAGCGGTCGGCATAAAATCACCATGTATACCCGTTATGCCACCGTGGCCTTAAGTCTTATCCAGGGGCTGTTTATCAGCGTCAGCCTGGAGAGTATGCAGGCTCCCGGAGGCGGCGAGATGATCGTTGCCAACCCCGGCATGTCTTTCCGGCTGATGACCATGCTGACCCTTACCTCTGGAACGGCCTTTATCATGTGGCTGGGCGAGCAGATGAGCGAGCGGGGAATCGGTAACGGCATCTCCCTGATTATTACGGCCGGGATTGTTGCCCGGATGCCGGCGGCGATGGTCCAGACCGGTAAGATGGTCAGTGCCGGTGACATGACTTTGATCTTTATCCCGCTGCTGCTGGCCATGATGTTCGGAGTTATTGCCCTGATCGTTTACTTCGAGACAGCTCAGCGAAGAATCCCGGTTCAGTATGCTAAAAGAGTGGTCGGCCGAAAGATGTATGGCGGCCAGCAGTCTCACCTGCCTCTTAAAATTAATATGTCCGGCGTTATTCCACCGATTTTTGCCTCGTCGATAATGATGTTCCCGGCCACCATTGGCGGCTTTGTCAAGGTCGAGTGGGTGCAGAAGGCCGCTTCCTATCTTCAGTGGGGGAGCCTTTCCTGGACCGTCATGTACGTGGGCTTTATCGTCTTCTTCTGTTTCTTTTATACCGCTGTTACCTTCAATCCTGTTGACGTGGCGGAAAATCTTAAGAGAAACGGCGGCTTTATCCCCGGGATTAGGCCGGGCAAGAAATCGGCTGAATTTATCGATAAGATTGTGGTTCGTCTGACAGTTATCGGAGCAATTTATGTCAGTCTTGTTTGCGTGCTGCCTAATATATTGATCAACGAATTGAACGTACCCTTTTATTTTGGTGGTACGGCATTACTTATTATTGTCGGTGTGGCCATTGACACCGTTGCCCAGATTGAATCCCATACCGTCATGCGCAATTATGACGGCCTGCTTAAAAGCGGCAAGATCAAGGGCCGCCGGTAAAGTAAGGCGGATATCGGATTGTTATGGGGCAGGCGATCACGCTGAAATCTCCTGGTGAGATTAAGGTTATGCGGGAGGCCAATCAGGTTGTTGCCGCAACCTTGGCCATGCTTGCAGAGAGAATCGAGCCCGGTATTTCCACCCTGCAACTTGACGGCTGGGCCGAAGATTTTGCCAGGAATAAAGGTTCAGTGCCGGCCTTCAAAGGCTACCGGGGGTTTCCCGGCAGTCTTTGTGTTTCGATCAATGAGCAAGTCGTGCATGGAATCCCCAGTGATAGGGTGATCCTGAAAGATGGCGATATTATCAGTATAGATTTCGGGGTCAAGCTGCACGGCTTTTATGGCGATTCAGCCGTAACCCTGCCGGTCGGCGCGATATCAGCCAGGAAGCAGAAGCTGCTTGATGTTACCCGCGAATCCCTGGATCGGGCTATCGACCAGGTCAGGGTTGGCAAGCGGATTAACGATATCTCAAAAGCGGTTCAGCAGCACGTTGAAGGAAACGGGTTTTCGGTAGTCCGCCAGTTTGTCGGGCATGGAATAGGCAGCCAGTTACATGAGCCGCCTGAAATACCCAATTATGTGCGCAAGGAAAGGACCCCGCGGCTCGTAGCCGGGATGGCCCTTGCCATTGAGCCGATGGTTAATGCCGGTACTTACGAAGTGCATGTTATGAAGGACGGCTGGACGGTCTTGACGGCAGACCGGGCTCCATCGGCTCACTTTGAGCACACGGTGGTGGTTACAGAGGATGAGCCGTTGGTGTTGAGTCGGCTGTCCGAGTGATTCTTTGAAAATTAAAAAAAAGAGGGGCAAAATAATGAAAATCGTTTATTATCCCCCCTTTCGTTTTTTGAAGTAAACCATATTTTAGTTAGAACAGGAGTGTTTGTATGCCAAAGGAAGAGGCAATTCAAGTAGAAGGGACGATTGTAGAGCCCTTGCCGAATGCCATGTTCCGTGTCGAATTAGACAACGGCCATAAGGTCCTGGCGCATATATCAGGTAAAATGCGGATGCATTATATCAAGATACTTCCTGGCGATCGTGTCACTGTCGAGCTTTCGCCCTATGATCTCACCCGCGGCAGGGTGACATTCAGGGCTAAGAATAAAAGGTAGGATATAAAATCATGAAAGTCAGAGCATCGGTAAAAAAGATCTGCAGCGATTGCAAGGTCTTCAAGAGGAATGGTGTAGTACGTGTTTCTTGTAAGGTTAAGAAGCACAAACAGCGCCAGGGATAATCTGGTTATTATTTAAATTATTGCGAGTAAAAGAGGTTTACCTTGGCACGTATAGCTGGAATTGACTTACCAAAAAACAAGCACATGGAGATAGCGTTGACCTATATCCATGGAATTGGCCGCACCTCCGCCCGGAAGATCCTGGATGAGGTAAAGATGCCCTACAATACCAATAGTGATGATCTGGACGAGAAGGTTGTTGCTGATATTAGAAAGGTTATTGACGGCATGTTCACTGTTGAAGGTGATCGGCGCCGGGAAGTGGCGATGGATATTAAACGCCTCATGGACCTGGGTTGTTATCGGGGCATACGGCACCGGAAAGGTCTTCCCTGCCGTGGGCAGCGGACCAGTACCAATGCAAGGACCCGTAAGGGACCGCGTCGTGGTGCAGTTAAGAGAAAATAGTAAAACAGGATTGATTTTCCTGGGTCAGGAGTGATAAATGGCAAAGCCTAGAGCACAGAAAACAAAAAAGAAGGTTCGGAAGAATGTACCGGAAGGTGTGGTTTCTATCCGTTCAACCTTCAACAATACAATCGTTACCTTTTCGGACAGGGAAGGAAATGTTGTTTCCTGGTCAAGTGCCGGATGCCTTGGTTTCAAGGGATCCAGAAAGAGCACGCCCTTTGCTGCCCAGAACGCAGTGGAAGCGGCGGCCCAGAAGGCCATGGACCATGGAATGCGCAAAGTTGAAGTAAAGGTCAAAGGCCCGGGACCCGGGCGTGATGCTGCTATCAGGGCATTGCAGACAGTAGGCCTTGATGTCAGTCAGATCAGTGATGTTACTCCTATTCCGCATAATGGCTGCAAGCCTCCCAAGCGGAGACGGGTCTGATTCAGGACTCTATACAGATTATCGTCTGACGATCATCATCGACAGAAAACGGAGGTTGTAAATTGGCCAGATATACCGGG
>JBDLIW010000104.1:0-5042 GCA_039714695.1 Thermodesulfobacteriota bacterium
ATCAAGACCGTGGCAGCCACCCTCCTTTAAATAAAAGGGTTTTGCTGCTTCTCTCAGTCTTATCGTAAGATCTGTTCCCAGGGGGGATTCTCCATCGCTGACCAGGAAGCGGGTAGAACTGGTATTTGATTTACTACCATCCAGGCAATTCATCGTTCAGCAGTCGAATGGCTAATTTTAAAAGTTCTTCGTCATCATTTGGCCTGTTTTTGGGTAAACACACAGACCCTTCAGGATTATAGAGGACATTCAGATAGCGTTGCTGTTGCTCTTCATTGGGCCGAAAACCTTCTTTGATCCGTTGGTGATGGAGAATGGTCATTACCAGATCGTTAATCTCATTATAGACGGCAAGTTCCTGGTCGGCAATCCAGTCGCCAACCGTGAGTTCCGGGCCTTCTGCAAATCCCCGGCAATGTGGTTCGGTGAGGAGAACATGAAAATCAGCCGGCCGGCCTTCGTCATCTAAATAGGCGCCGCGGCCGATGGGGTATGTTCGGCATGCTCCGGGGCGGTCCGCATAAACGGAACAACCGTCTGCTGAGACAAAAGGGCAGCTGGCCCGGCCGTCATCAACCATGGCCAGGAACACCTGGGGAAAGATGTCCTCGTCGGTTTTTTCCACCAGGACATAGCGCTCAAGAAATTCGCTGCAACTTACGCCAAGGGAGCGGCGCAGACGGAGGACATCATAGGGCGTTAAGGCAAGGTCCAGCTGTCGGCAGCAATCGGTAAAGCACGGTACGCCGGGATGACAGCTGAACCTGAACCTTTCTTTGGCCCCGAGCCTGCGGACATTCTCGGGCAGGCTGATATCTCTCATTATCTTCTACTTCTTCTTCCAGAGGTGGAGTACCGGGCTGGCAATAAATACGGATGAGTAGCTGCCCACTATAATTCCCAGGAAAAGTGCCAGAGAGAAATCGTGAATAGCTGTCCCGCCAAAAATCAGGAGAGACAGCAGCACCAGCAAGGTGGTCAGTGAAGTAACGACTGTCCGACCAAGAACATCGTTGATACTCCGGTTAATAATTTCGATCATACCGGTAGCAGAGCTCAATTTTTTCAGATTTTCACGAATCCGGTCAAAGACAACCACCGAGTCATTCAGTGAATACCCGGCCAGGGTGAGAAGGGCAGTCACCAGCAGCAGGGTAATTTCAATATTGAGCAGGTAGCAGAGGCCCAGGACGACGACGACATCATGGAAGGTGGCCACGGCGGCGGCGACGCCGAAGCGAATGTCGAAACGGATGGCCAGATAGCAGATAACCCCCAGTAACGAGATGAAAATAGCCTGCAGGGCTTTATTCCTCAGAACCTTGCTGACTGACGAACCGATGGCGGACTGGCTTTCCATTTCGAAACCTGCCTCCGGCATCTTATCGTTCAACAGACTGGTGACTTTTTTGGTGATTTCACCTACCACTTTCTGGGATTTCTTGACTTTAACAATCAGGCGATTCTCGTTTTCAACCTGTTGTGGCAAGGCGCCTTCAATATCACTTGAGTTAAGGGCCCGGCGGACATCTTCCAGAGCGAAGGGCTGGGTTGCCTTGTACTGGACTATCGTACCCCCGGAGAAGTCGACCCCCAGATTGGCCTCTCCTCTGAGGATCTGGCCAAAGGCGAAGAGGCCGATCAGGACCATAACGGTCGAAATGGAGAAGGTGATCTTCCTGATCTGCATGTAGTCGATATTGGGTCTTTTGACGAATTGAGAAAATTTAAGAGGTTTAAGGAGGCGCTTGCTGTGGAGGATATCGTAAACCAGTCTGGTGCCGAAAAGGGTGGTGAACAGGTTGAAGGTGACACCCAGGGAGAGAGTGACCGCAAAGCCCTTGATGGGACCGGTGCCGAAAAGGAAGAGGGCCAAGGCGGTGATCAGGGTGGTCACCTGGGAGTCGACAATAGTCCAGAATGCCTTCTCGTAACCACCCTCAACTCCGGATTTTACCGATTTGCCGATCGCGAATTCTTCGCGCATCCGTTCGAAGATCAGGACATTTGCGTCGACCGCCATACCGATTGACAGGATGATACCCGCAATACCAGGCAGGGTGAGGGTGGCGTTCATCGAGGCAAGACCGGTGAAGAGCAGCAGGATGTTAAACAGCAGGGCCGTGTTGGCAATAACACCGGACAGGCGATAGTAGAAAACCATAAAGATAAGGACCAGCAGGGTGCCGAGCAGACCTGATCTCAGCCCTTTGTCGATGGAATCCTGGCCAAGGGAAGCGCCCACGGTCAGGTTCTGGATGATTTCTACCGGCGCCGGCAGGGCGCCGACTCGCAGGACAATGGCCAGATCGGAAGCCTCTTCGTAAGTGAAGTTGCCGGATATCTGGGCGCGACCGCCGTAGATGGCTTCCCGGATAACCGGGGCTGATTTGATTATGTCGTCCAAAATGATCGCAAAACGTTTGTTGACGTTTGCTGCGGTTACGTCGCCGAAGATCTTGCCGCCCTGACTGGTCAGGTTAAGAGTCACGTACGGCTCATTGTAGGAGCCGCCGATCTGGGGCTGAGAATCCTGGATCATATCACCGGTCATCATGATCGGGCTTTTGATTAACAGGGGGTTTGTTGTCTCTACCTTGACTCCGGTGGCGGTCGATGATCGTTTCTCAAAGTAAATCTCGGTGTTGGCAGGCAGCCTGCCGGCAAGAATTGAGTTCATCTGACGGCGGCCGTCCCCCTGCATCATGTAGGACTGCTGCTTGATAAATTCAGTTCTTGTGTCGTTGGGGTCAGACCAGTCGGGCCAGATCATTGACTGCCTGGCCTGCTCGATCAGGCTGTTCAGATCTACGCCGCCCTCTTCATGGAGCAGCTTTAATTCAAGCTGGGCGGTTCGACCGATCAGGTTGAGAGCCCGCTCCGGATTTTTTTCGCCGGGGAGCTGCACGACAATTTCGTCTGTGCCCTGGCGGATGATGACCGGTTCCGCAACCCCGAATTCATCTATCCGGTTTCGGATGATTTCCAGCGCCATGTTGACGGCGTTGTTTTTGATGAAATCTATTTTGTCCTTGGTAAGGCTGAGGACGATTCGGGGGAATGAGCCGGTCTCTGTTTTGATTTCAAAGGCAAGGTCGTCAACGAAATATTCATTCAAAACATCTTCGACCGTGCCGAGTGCACCGGTGTTAGGCAGGGTGAAAACTACCTGCGCCGGGTTTGGAGTTGGAGTTCTAACGAGGCTAACCTGTTTGTCGGCAAGTTGTGACTTGAGGTTGCTGGAGGCGAGAACGAGGGCGTTTTCAGCTGCCTTTTCAAGGTCCACCTTGAGGACCAGATGCATGCCGCCCTGGAGGTCGAGCCCCTGCTTCATCTTGCCCATTGCCAGATTGTCTTTCCACCAACCTGGAAGGTTCTCTGTGAAAGACGGTAAGACCGAGACAGCAGAGAAAAAGATCATGAACATTAATAAAAGTGCTTTCCACCTGAGGGACTTGCTCATTTGCAGAACTCCTTTGTAATTATGAACAAACGGCATGAGGATGATGCCTGGGGTATTGTCGTGATTCAGGACTTTATCAACGGAGTTATACTGCCCGGCCGTTCAGCCAGTGAAGTAAATGTCTATGAGATCATGACCAAACCGATTATCACCGTCCCGGCCGATATGGATATCCGTTATGTGGCCCGGCTCCTGAGCAGAGCCGGTATCCGTCGCGCTCCCGTCGAAGATAGAGGAGAACTGGTGGGCATGATCACCCTTACCTCATTGATCCTCGACAACGAACTCTTTTGATATTTTGATCTTTTGCCCAGACACCAAACCGGAGCGCCAACACTACCAGACTGATCAGGTCGCCCAGAGTGATTCCACATTATTCATTCAGACGATCCATAAAAGAGACAAACTCGGCCCTGGTATTTAATCCCAGTTTGGTCATGGCCCGGGAAAGATAGGTCACTCAAGCTTACCAAGATAATTAAAGGTCGGCAGTTTGAGGAACCGTGTTTTCCCCGAGAGCATGTCGGCCACATTCTGCATCTCTTTTTTTCCACTGCTCATATTGGAAAGATCGATAACCACATAATCAAGGCCCAGGATTCCCAGTTCATGCAGGTAGGGCAGCAGAGAAAAGGGACGTTTGCTAAATGTCTGGGTAAAACCTTTTTTCTTCTTGATAACAAACATCTCCTGCTTCGGGCTTTTCAACTCCCGGTTGTACTGGAAGTGCTTGGGGGCAAGTCTGGCCGTAAACAGCGGCGGTGTTCCATAGACCGTTAAACCGAGTCTGTTGTTGCCGCCCATCGTCTTATAACCACCAATAAGCTTTTTCAGGCAATGGCGATCAAGCTCGATGGAGAGCTGTGTTGCCTCAAGCCCTGCCGTTTCAGCCCATGCCACCGCCTGGTGATTCATCAGATTGAGAGTATAATCACCATAGAGATGCACACGCTTATTGTCAAAGAGATCCGCTTGAGAGATATGCGCAATCTGAAAATTTCTATATCCGGATCGACTGAGTGTGTTCACCAGTTTTCGCATTCTCCACAACTCATGCTCCAGGAGAATGGGGGGCAAAGACCAGATAACATCCCGAACCGATTTACCAAGATACTTTTTCAACTTCCCCGCGCCGGAGACATTTTTTTGATCAATCGTCAAGAGAAACCGATCGGCTTTGAACGGCAGTTTATGGAAGATGGGGGCAACCGTATCCAATTTCAACCAGCACTCAAGCGGAAGTTGAGAAGATTTCCCCTTCCGCCCGTGTGATGGCGAACCTGATTTACGCTTTTTTCCCTTACCGGACGGCTGTACTTGTTTGGCGCTATTACGACCCTCTATCCGCTGCTGAATCCGCTGTATTTGTTTCTTCTTTTCGGCCTTGATGGAGGTTACTTTTTTGCGGGCATGGGCAAGAATTTCTTCATTGCCACTACCTGAAGCCCGGGAGCGCACATCAACCTTATAGACCTCAATTACACCCCGATTGGCTGCCGGAAAATCAGCAGGCAGGACAATATCAACCTTCTGTCCGGCCCGGCCCATCTCAGCCTCATCACCTTCCAACATCAGTTTT
>JBDLIW010000105.1:0-4969 GCA_039714695.1 Thermodesulfobacteriota bacterium
GATTAGCAGTAACGGCAGGGTCGTAAGGTTGATAATCTCCCAGCCGGCATAAAAAACAATCGCCCCGGCGGAGAGAGAGGCTGTGGCCTGAAAACCGTAAACGGTGAAATCATTAAAGGCCTGGGCCTTGAATCTTTCTGCCGGGCGGTAAGTTCTGGTGAGCAGGGTGGTGCCGCCCACGAACAGGAAGTTCCAGCCAATTCCCAGAAGGAACAAACCACTCCAGTAGTGGATGAGGTGGCGCTCTATCAGGGCGATAACAACACAAAATGTCATCAGGATAATACCGGACTTCATCATTTTGCCAAGGCCGAAACGATCTATCAACCAGCCGGTAAAAAGGGATGGGGAGAACATGGCAATCACGTGCCCCTGGACGACCCAGGCCGTATCGGCCAGGGAGAACCCGTCT
Organism: Thermodesulfobacteriota bacterium; assembly: GCA_039714695.1. Classification (GTDB taxonomy): domain Bacteria; phylum Desulfobacterota; class Desulfobulbia; order Desulfobulbales; family JAGXFP01; genus JAGXFP01. The sequence continues at coordinate 413 of JBDLIW010000105.1, forward strand.
ATTATATGCATGCTTACCGGGGTTGCGGTCATGATAAAGGTCATGCTCCAGTAGGCAACCATGGCCGCCAGCACCGCAGTCAGGAAAAGCGGCTGGCTGATGATTTCTTTTAAAGGGCGTTTCCCGCCAGTTTCGACAGCAGCGGTGCTGATGTGCGGCTTTTTCAAAAAGGACATGACGACCATATTGAACAGATAAATGGCTGCCAGGGAGGCGAAAGAGCCGCTGTAGGGGCCTATAGGCAGCCATTCACGGGAGTTTTTGGCCAATTCCGGGCCCAGGAAGGCGGCGGCTATTCCCCCGATCAGCACCAGGGAAATGGCTCTGCCAACGTAGTTCGGTTCAACGCTCTCTGCCGCAGCAAACCGGTATTGCTGGACAAAGGCCATATTGGTGCCGAGGCCGAGGGTTGAAAGACAGAACAGGAGAAAGCTTTCGGTGGAGATTGCGTATACGGCCACCAGGGAAGATAAGAGGGCGATGGCCATGCCCGTCATAAAGCCGAGCCGCCTGCCGATCCTGCCCATCAGAAGCGCCGCCGGGATCGTGAATGCGGCTCCGCCGATAACCAGCAGAGCGAGGGGCAGGGTGGCCCAGGACTTATCGGGGGCAAGATCGGCGCCGATTATGCCCCCGATCAGGACGATCATCGGGGCGCCGGACAGGCCAAGGGCCTGGCTTAAGGCAAGGACAAGGATATTCCTATTCATAGATCTGGTCTTTTGGTGCGGTCAAGGGGGAACTGTTTAAGGAGATTCTTCCCAATGAATGCAGGAAACAGGGCAGAGTTTCATGGCCTCTTCAACATCTTCTTCAGGATAGCCGGCCAGATCGGCAACTTCAATATAGCCGGCCGGATTTAACGAGAAGACTTCGGGGCAGACAATTATGCAACCCTCGCATAACGTGCAGGCGCCAAAATCTATCGTCGGGGTTTTCATCTTCTTTTTGCTCTAGGGTATAATTATTCACGGGGGAGGGTGGAAAAACAGGAACTCAGGATTCAGGAGTCAGGAGCCAGGATAAAAAGATAAGGACATGTACGGCCACTACCCTTCTGAATATTGGATACTGGCTTCTGAATACTTTCCTCTAATTCTTTCATTTCCAGAACTGCCACCACTTTTTTTCTTCGTAAAAAGTCCGACCGGTTTCCAGGTGCTTGCCCACGTAGTCGAAACTGTCGAGTTCCCAGTAAGTATCGAGGCTGATTTTCGGGGGGTCCTTCTCTACGTTAAGGGTGGTCTTTTTCAGTTCCTTATCGTGGAGGATGGTTGCTGTTACCATCAATTCCGCCTGTTTGAGGTTATCCGCCTCCAGGTAAAAATTCTGGTAGAAGCCGCACTTTTTCGGTTGGCCTTCCCGGTCCACCAGGAAGTTGTTGCAGTGCATCAATAATCGGTACTTTTTCATTTTGTCGGTTTCCGTGAGCCGAGTTTTTTCTGGATCAGCTGGAGGTCTGCCCAACTGCCTTTCTTCATTTCGTTGTTTTTCAAGAGGAAGCGGGGGTGAAAGGTCGGCATCAGGGGAGTGTTGTGAAAATCATGGAATTTACCCCGAAAACGAAAAAGGGACTGGTTGTTGCCGGTGAGGACCCTGGCCGAAATCGGTCCCATTGCGCAGATGACTGCCGGATTTACTGCCGCGATCTGTCTGGCCAGATATGCCAGGCAAGTCCTGATCTCATCCGGGTTGGGGTCCCTGTCGCCGCCGGGACGGCATTTGACGATGGAGGTAAGGTAGACATCCGCTCGCTCGAGATTAATTGCTTTCATCATTTTGTCAAAAAGCTCGCCGGCTTCTCCCGCAAAGGGGTGGCCGGCTTGCTCATCTTCGAGTGATGGCTGGTCTTCGACAATAAAAAGGCTGGCCCCGGATGGTCCTTCCCCGGGGACAATCTTTTCCCTGTCGTTATGCAAGGGGCATTTAGTGCATCCTTCGATGTCCTGATAAATCTCGGCCAGGGGCAGACCCAGGGCCGAATCCGGAGCGGGGCGGAACATTGAGCCTGAGCTGCCTGCGCCAGTTGCTTTGCGTGGAGCGGCTGTTTTTTTCGGGGCAGTAGGAGCCGCCTTTTTGAAAAGGAATTTTTCGATTTCCGGCGTCAGGGGAATGTCCGTTACCCCCATGTCCTGCTGGAAGCTCAAGAGAGATCTGGCTTTTGCCAGCAGGTTTCTTGTCTGTCGGTTGATCATAATGATAACCATAATCGGCAAAGGGCAGCACTGCAATATCAGCCCGGATATTTCATCAATAATTATTTTGCCATATCCGGTCTTTGATTTTTCACGTCGTATGGTACTGTTAGGAGCGATAGGGACAATTTGCACATGAACAGCGAGTGCACCCTAAAGGCACTTCCTTCGGGGCGCACCCCAAGGGTTCTGTTCAATCCCCCCTTGAGGGGGGGGACCTTCGGGCGCTATCTGCTGCGGGGAGCTTCAATTTTAAAGGATCCTAGTTCATGCACAGAATTACCGAAGAAACCGTATTGCTGATCAGCATTTTCAAGTGGTTTGTTCTGGCGTCAATTGTCGGTGTGTTGGTGGGGCTTTCCACCTCACTCTTCCTGTTCCTCCTTGAAGAGGCCACGGGTCTCAGCCACCAGATCGCCAGCTATTATCTGCTGCTGCCTTTCGCTTTTTTCCTCAGTGCCGCCATTACCAAACTGGCTCCGGAGGCCGAAGGGCATGGTACGGAAAAGGTCATCGAGTCTGTTCACAAGCGGGAGGCACTTATCAAGGCAACGGTTGTGCCCGTCAAGCTTGTCTCGACGATTATTACCCTGGCCTTCGGCGGGTCGGCAGGCAAGGAAGGACCCTGTGCCCAGATCGGCGGGGGGCTGGCTTCGGTTTTTGCCAATCTTCTGAGGTTTAGGGCTGCCGATCGGAAGAAACTGGTTATCTGTGGTATCAGCGCCGGTTTTGCCTCGGTCTTCGGCACTCCTATCGCCGGGGCAATATTCGGCATTGAAGTCCTTTTTGTCGGCGGCATTATGTATGACATTCTGCTGCCTTCTTTTGTCGCCGGGGTTACCAGCTATCAGATTTCATCCTATCTTGGCACCACCTATTTTTATCATGAAATTGATTTTGTTCCTGCCTTCTCGGAGCTTTTTTTCCTGAAGGTCATTCTAGGTGGTATCTGTTTCGGCCTTTGTTCTCTTCTCCTGATTGAAACCATGAAGTTTGCCGGCAAAATTTCCGGCAGGATCCCACTTGATTCGACGGTCAAAGGACTTATTGGCGGTATACTGCTGGTGGCAATGACCGCTGTTTCATCGACTCGATATCTGGGCCTGGGCCTGGAAAGCATTGAAGGATACCTTGGCGGCGATCTGGCCGGCTGGTCGGATTTCGGGGCCAAAATTCTCTTTACCAGCGTCACTCTGGCCTTTGGCGGCAGTGGCGGAGTGGTAACGCCCATCTTTTTTATCGGCACGGCTGCCGGCAGCCTTTACGGCCAGTTGCTGGGCCTCGACCCTGCCACTTTTGCGGCTATCGGCATGGTAAGTCTCCTGGCCGGCGCGGCCAACACCCCTATCGCCGCCAGTATCCTGGCGGTAGAGATGTTCGGTGCCAATGTGGCCCCTTATGCGGCGGTGGCATGTGTCACCTGCTTTCTGATGACCGGCCATCGCAGCGTTTATCCGTCGCAGGTTCTGGCCATCATGAAATCTTCTTCATTCAAGCAGGGGATAGGCCAGGAAGTCGAAGAGATGCAGGCGGAATTTGTAGTCCGCAGAAGGAGCCTTACCCGGCTGCTGCTGTCGCTGATTCGAAAGTTTTTCCGGATGAGAGGTTAATGCTGGTATCGGAGTTTCTCTGCGGCCCGACTTTTTGCTTGTTAGGTTTTGGTCGTTTAGTGGTATAGTCAGGGGATGAGCCCCTGATTTTTCGGTATAAAAGGGATGGTTGTCGCTAATTCATTGCTGTAATGATTTTGTGGGGATACTGCCAAGTTGAACATTTCTCTGAAAGCAATTGGCTGTTTGTTCGTGCTTGCCGTACTGTGGCCCATGGAGGTCTGGGCTGTTCAGCAGCATGGCGGCGCGGAAGGACTGGTGGCCCATCAGATAGGTCATGCCCTTTTTGTTGCCGGGATCGGCTACCTTCTTTTTATGATCTCCCGCTCCGGGTTAAAAGGCAGCGGCTGGCTAAGATTCAAGATCTTCTTGGGTTTGATCATCGCCTGGAATTTTTTGACTTTTTCCGGCCACTGGATGCGGGAATTCTTAGATCCGGCCAAGCTTACCAAGTTGGACGGTAAGCTGATTTCTTACAAAATAGATGGTCTTGCCGATGCCTATTTCTACCTGACCAGGCTCGACCACCTGCTGCTGGTTCCGGCCTTTTTCTTTTTGTACCTCTCTTTACGCAAGTGGGGGCGGAAGAAATGAATATCAGCTGGTCCCCGGTAGTAGTCACTGATATGGTCGGTTCTCTCCTGACCTTGATTCTCTCGGTTCTTTGTGCCTACAGGGCCGTAGAATGGTTGAGGCGGAAACCAAACGATATTTTTCGCCATTATCTGTTTCTGCTGACCGCATCCTTTGTC
>JBDLIW010000106.1:0-4961 GCA_039714695.1 Thermodesulfobacteriota bacterium
CCATCGTGGTGGCCGAGAATATCGGCCGGCTCCGGAGGCAGGGGTTGAATCCATTCGACTCCGTGGTCAAGGGCACCAGCCAGGTCTTCATCCCGGTCCTGGCCGCGATCCTGACGACCTGTATCGCTTTTGTGCCGCTGTTCTTCTTTTCGGGCCGTTGGGCGGCGATAAATACCTTTATCCCGCCGATCATCTTCCTGATGCTGGGCGCCAGCCTGTTGGAATCGCTCTTCATCCTCCCCGGCCACCTGCACCTGGCCTTGCCTTTTGCCGGCCGCAGTCAGTCGGGACCAGCTAACGGGTCCCACTGGTTTGACCAGATTGAAGAGGCCTATGGCCGCTTCCTGGTCCGGGTGCTCCCCTTTAAGTGCCTGGTCTTCACTTTCTTTATCGGTCTGCTGGTCTTTTCCGGCTGGATAATGACCAATAATATGAAGTTCGTTCTTTTTCCCCACGAGGAAACGAGGGATATCGTCCTTTCCGGGAAGGCCGGCCAGCAGGCGGATCGGTTCGTCACCGCCGGGATCACCAGTGAGCTGGAATCGATCTTCAAACCATTTATCGGTAAGGAAGTCGTGGGCTACAGGACCGAAATAGCCCGCAGCCGGCGGGGTGGCGATGTCCAGGAAAATCGGTTCAGGATGATCGTTGAGATCGTCCCCAAGGAGGAGCGCGAAAGCTCGGCCGACCAGTTGATCGCCTTGTGGAAACCGCAAATCGACAAGGTTGAGGGGTTAAAGAAACTGGTCATCCAGAAAAGCCGCTGGGGCCATGCAAGCGGCAGCCCGATAGAGGTTATTGTCCAGGAAAATGTCGACCGCCTCCGGGCGAATGCGGCCGGGGCGCTGGCCGAGGCCATGCGGGCTCATTCGGCCCTGGTGAATGTTGAAATTGATGAGCCGATAAAAATTACGGAATATAAAATCGATTTTCGGCGCGATAAAATGAAGCGCTTATCGATAAATCCCGCCGACATTGCACCAACCATTCGGGCTGCCCTTGAGGGCTTGGTCCTCTATGAAATTCCGACTGGTGATGAAGAGACCGAAGTGCGGTTGTCAATAACCGATGCGGCCAAAGGAGATATAGAAACGATCCTCGAGATGCCGGTCGAAAACAGCCGGGAATATCTGGTTCCCTTAAAAGATGTGGTGACGATCACCAAGGCCTCCACTCCGATCAGCATTTCCCGGCGGGATGGTCGGCGGAGTACGGTGGTTTATGCCGATCTCAGGGCCGGTACGGAAATGACCCCCCTTGAAATTGCCGGGGAATTCGAGCGTAAGGTCTTCCCCGAGCTCGTTTCCGCCCAGCCCTCCACGACCATTTCCTTTGGCGGCGAGGTCTTTGATACCCGTGAATCGCAGCAGGATTTTAAGAACGCGACGATCATGGTGGTCTTTCTGATCTTCGTGGTCCTGGCCCTGACCTTTAACTCCTTAAGCCGGTCGCTGATCATCATGCTGGCCATCCCTTTCGGGATCGTCGGGGTGGTGCTGGCCTTCTGGCTGCACGGCAAGGTCCTGTTCGGCTTTTTCGCTGCGATCGGGGCGCTGGGGCTGGCCGGGGTGGTTATCAATGATTCGATCATCATGCTTACCAAGCTCGATCGGGAATTTGGCAAGCCGGCCAGGGAAATGGTCAATGGGCAGATTGCCCGCATCGCCCAGACCCGATTGAAGGCCGTCGTCCTCACGACTTTAACAACTGTTGCGGCAGTGATGCCGACCGCTTACGGCCTGGCCGGCTACGATGCGATGCTGGCCGAGATGATGCTCGCCCTGGCCTGGGGGCTGGTTTTTGGCACTCTGATTACATTGCTGCTGGTCCCGTGTATGTATGGGTTGATTAAGGGGTTCGGGACTGCTCTGAAAGAAAGGCTGTAGGTTTTTAGGCTATAGGCTATTAGGTAAAACAAAGGAAATGAACCTGCATAATTGTTTTAAATACCTTCTTTTTATCGGCTTCGTCACCGTATGTCCGAGTGGGTTAGCCGTTTCTGGGGAAACTCCGGCTCTAGCGAAGCAGCTGACCGTGGGCGAATTCACGCGCCTTGCCGCTACGAAGGATACCGAGTTCGAGACGATCCTGATCGACGAGTTGATCGTCAACTATCAAAAGGACCTGAAGCTGCCGGCCGGTGATCTGGTCCTGTCGGTCAAGCAGCAGTACGATTTTTTCATCGAGCAGGACCGGGATGCACCGGCTACCGAAATCAGCCTGAGCCGTCTCTTCCCCCAGAGCGGGACTGAGGTTGCCCTGGCGTATGACGTCGGGGCTTCCCTTGCCTCATCGGTCAAGGCCAGTAAGTTGTCTTTTAATGTCTCCCAGCCCATTGCCCGAAATGCCTTCGGGCGTTCGACCAAGCTGCTCGACAAGATAGTGGGTCTTGAGATGGATGTGGCCCGCCACCAGATCGTCGAGGCCTATGAGGATTATCTCGCGGCGATCACGGCGGCTTATTACAACTGGTACGAGGATTACCGTAACCTTGAGATCGGCCGATCCTCGTATGTGGAGAACCTCAAGCTTTTGGACGATATCAGGAAACGGCAGGCGCAGAATATAGCCCTGCCGATCGACGTTAACAAAGTGGAGCTCCAGGTCCTGGCAAAAAAAGAAAATGTCCTTGAACTGGAAGAAAAGCTGAAAACCAGCCTGCAGCTGATCCGGACGGTAATCAGGTACGAGGGCAATGAACAACTGGAACCTGTGGAGTCAGCTGTACCTGTTTCCCTGGCCGGGTCTTTTGAAAAATTATTCGAGCAGTTCAGCAAAGAAAGCCGGACGTTTCAGATTTTAAAAAAATTGGCAGAGAAGAGTTCACTGCAGGTAGCCCGAGATGCAGATGATCTTTTCCCTTCGATCAACCTTATTGCCGGCTACGAGATCCAGGGTGAAGATTACGGTCTGGAGAACAGCAGCGATGTCATATCCGCCGGGGTGTCGTTCAGGTTCCCTTTCGGCAATCAGGTTGAAAAGGCCGAGTATGAGGTGTCAAAGGTATTGGCCGACAAGAGCAAGCTCGAGACGCAGAACACCTGGTACCGGCTCTATGCTCAGTTGACCGGTCTTTATCTCCAGATCGAGCGGGAAAGCAAGTTGATAAAGATCGCCGATGAAAAGATCGGTTTGGCCCGGGCCATTGTCAAGGATGAAACGGAGAACTATTCCTTCGGCAAGGTAACCCTTAATGACTATATCCAGGCGGTCAACGTGCTGGACTCCAACCGTTTCAACAAGGTCCTGCATGAATCCCGGCACCGGAAGTTATTGATCGAATGGCTGCGGTTGATGGACCGGTTGGTCAGCCGGAAAGAGATCAAGGGGTTGCCATAGCGCAGCCTCTATATTCTTTTCCATTCTGGAGCAGTTACTCCACTCCTAAACTTTACCCCTGGCGTGAAATATGCGTTTTATCCAGTGGGTATCCCTCCCAAAAAGAGAGTAACGGGGTCACTGGAACTACCCAATTGTTTTGTCTGCCTTCGATGCGGTACAATGGCAGTCGAAGGATATTTGCTCAGCTGATGAGAGACAAGGAATTGTTATGTCCCAGGGGAAACGATATCGCCGAAGTTTATATCAAGCTGTCCGGCCCACGGGTTTGTCCAGCTTTATGCCTGGCAATCAGATCACCCTGTTACAGAACGGAGAAGCTTGTTTTCCTGCCATGGAAGCGGCGTTCGACCGGGCCAGGCATGAAATTTATCTTGAAACCTATATTTACGAAGATGATGCCACCGGGCGGAAGATTGCGGCGGCGCTGACGCGGGCCGTCGGGCGCGGGGTAAACGTCTATCTGCTGATCGACGGCTACGGGTCCAAGGATCTGCCGCAGAGCATGCTGGACCAGCTGCGGGCGGGCGGCGTCAAAACGATTATCTTCAGGCCCAAGATCTCACCCTGGACCTTTCGCCGCGAACGGTTGCGCCGAATGCACCGGAAAATCGCGGTAGTGGATCGGGAGATTGCCTTTGTCGGGGGAATCAATATTTTTGATGACGGGGAACCGACGGGCGATATGCCCCCGCACTATGACTACGCGGTAGCCGTGGAAGGACCGCTGGTGGACGTGATCCGCCTTTCCGCCCGGCGCCTCTGGTCGCAGATGGCGTGGCATCATTTACGCAAAGGGCCGGTCCGCAGTGTGACGCCTCCTGTTTCAACCTTCGCCGGTGGGCGGATGAGCGCGGCATTCCTGGTGCGGGACAATTTTCGCCATCGCCGGGACATTGAGGCGGCTTATCGGCAGGCGATCGATCAGGCGGAATCCGAGATCATCCTTGCCAGTGCTTATTTTTTGCCGAGGCGTGATTTTCGTCATGCGCTGATCAATGCGGCCGGGCGCGGCGTGCGGGTGGTTCTACTGCTGCAAGGGAAGTTTGATCATCTCCTCGAGCATTATGGCTCCATGGCGCTCTATGGCAATTTCCTCGCTGCGGGAATTGAAATTTACGAATACCACAAGAGTTTTCTGCACGCCAAAGTGGCGGTGATCGACGGACATTGGGCGACGGTGGGGTCTTCGAATATCGATCCTTTCAGCCTGTTACTTTCGCTGGAAGCGAATATTGTTGTTGATGACGAAGAATTCAGCGCGACCCTGGCTCAAAGCCTGAAACAAACCATGGAAACCGATGGCCAGCGGATCTTGAGGGACAACTGGAAACAGCAGCCCGTCTGGTTACGGACCATGAGTTGGCTCAGTTATGATTTGCTGCGGTTGATGAAGGGAATCAGCGGGTATGCCCGGGAAAACAGCCCGGCAAAGAAGGTGCGAACGCCTGGTCAGGAAGAATGATCCGCAGACCCCTTTTCACTACGTGTTGTTGAATAAGAGTCAAGCAAAGACTTGTCCCCTGTCTCTTTCTTGATACTATCAGTGCTGAGTCGGAAGATTATTTAGAATCTTGAAGGAGAGGTAAAGATGAATTCTAAACTGGATTTTATTTTTTCAA
>JBDLIW010000107.1:0-4955 GCA_039714695.1 Thermodesulfobacteriota bacterium
CTCCTCTATAATTACGCCCACTCGGGCGGCGGCCGTCGGCCCGATGATGAATGGATCGGCATGGAGAGTATGCCCAATTCCATTGCCAAGGTCAGGACCTTGGCCACCTACTGTGAGGCCCCGCTGACCCGTTTGTTCACGGGACGACGGTTCAGAGATCTGGCTGATGGGATCGCCCGGGCTGGAGGGCAGGGGATCGAAGATGAAACAGCCGATCTGGCTCTGCAATTCCAAGTCCTGCCGCTTATTCCGCAAAGGGTCTTGTTCTGGGAGGAGGAAGAGGAAGAGGGATTTGAGGCCAAGGTCAAGATCCTTTACGACCATAATGTTCTTGATTTTCTCGATATTGAATCCCTGCTTTTTTCCAGTGAGCGGTTGGCCGAGCGGTTGGCGGTTCTTTTGGAATCGTAATTTCTGATCCGGGGAAATGCCATTTCAATTTTCCCCTGTCATTCGGAGTCGAAGTTTATACCCCCTTGAGGGGTGCTACCTCGACCAGCGGGAGAAATCTTGACCGTAGATCTGGTTAAGGTAAAAAAAGATCTCTCCGGTTTCTCCGTTCGAGATGACAAACCCTCAGGACCGAGAATTTGGTAACGAAAGATAGAGGCCAGACATTGAAAGGACGCGCCCTCAAGAAAAAGATCCTTGGATTATTGCAAGACTCAGGTCTTGACGGAGTTCTGGCCTTGCTGGATGAATTCCCCGGCCGACAGCTGGTCAACCCGCTGGTAGGCTGTCTGTGCAGCAGTGATGAAATGGTCAAGTGGCTGGCGGTCAGTGCTCTTGGCAGGGCTGTTGCCAAGCTTGCCGATCAGGAAATGGAAGAGGCCCGGGTGGTGATGCGCCGTTTCATGTGGATGCTTAATGACGAATCTGGTGGTATCGGCTGGGGTGTCCCCGAAGCGATGGGAGAGGTAATGGCCTGTCATGCCGGATTGGCAGAAGAGTATGCCCATATCCTGGTGGCTAACATGCGCGAAGAAGGAAATTTCCTCGAACTGGAAATGCTACAGCGCGGCCTGATGTGGGGGCTCGGCCGGCTGTGCGGGGCCAGACCTCAGCTCATGCAGGCCAAGAATGCCGGCCTTTATCTTCCGTTTTATCTTGATTCCGCAGATCCTGAAGTGCGGGGCAGAGCAGTCTGGGCTCTTGGCCGGCTTGGCGATAGGACAGCGCTTGCAAAGCTCAAGGCCCGGATCGATGATCAGTCTCCAGTCACCATTTATCTTGAGGGTAAAATACAGCATTTCACGATTGGCGAATTAGTTGCCGAGGTGCTGGCAAAATGAAGAAAATTTGCGCCTGGTGTAACAAAGATCTGGGCGAGGTTCCCTCTGGACCGGATGCAAATCCAATTACCCACGGGATCTGCCCCGATTGTGCCAGGGAAGTCCTGTCTTTCAAGGCGGAACCATTGGCCAGGTTTCTTGATCGGTTTCCCGGGCCGATATACGTGGTAAATGGTGAGTTGGAGGTCATCTCGGCCAATGGTGAAGGAGCCGGAGTCCTTGGCAAAAGCCTGGATGATTTTGCCGGTAAGCTTCCAGGTGATGCCTTTGATTGCAAATATGACCAAGAGCCTGGCGGCTGTGGCAGAACAGAACATTGCCGGACCTGTACTATCCGCAACACCCTGACGGCTACCCTGGAAACGGGGGAAAGTCATAACGATGTGCCGGCTTATCCAGACCTGCTATCGGTTACCGAAGAGAAAAAGCTGAAATTTCTTATTTCCACAGAAAAACTCGGTTTTGGGGTGGTGCTGAAGATCGAGGAGATTTCTGAGGAAGAGAAGGGAGAAGAGAGGTCGCGTCTTTCCCTTGCACATAAAAACCCCTGCCGATCAGGATAGACCAGCAGGGGTTCATCTGGCTAAAGAAAGCAGGTTAGAAAATAAAGCTGACCCCGGTCAGTAATGCCGGGCCGGAAAAATCAAACTCATTTTCCCTTTCGCCGTCGGTACCCGACATGAGGGCCTTTGCCTCAATAAAAAAGCCAAACTCTTCGGCAAACAATACTTCCAGACCACCGGAAATCTGCAAGACGGGATTCCAGTCCCTGTCTATATCTACAACGCGATTAAACTTGGTGTAGCCCCAGCCCAACCCGATTCCCCCAAAGGGATGGATCATTTTATCGGCGGCGAAGTATTTTCGGGCGCTGAACATATAGAGTTGGGTTTTGGTATAACCGCTATTGATTGGTGCGGTGAAATCATGCTCGAAAGTCATGTACTCCATGCCAAAACCTACATCTCTGGAGTTGCGAATCTCCCAGGCCACAGCAAGAGTCTTCTTGCTGTCTTCGTCAAATGTTCTGACTTCACTGTCAAGATTCTGGGTTTCGTCCGCGACCCTGGCTACCCCGCTTTTAAGCATGAGGACAAAATTGCCGGCGACTGCGTTATTTGCGGTGAAGACGATACTTGCGAGTGTCAGCACGAAACATATTTTAATAATTTTGTTGTTTGAAATCATAGCTCTCTCCCTCGATAGCAATTGTTCAAATTGGCTTGGTTGTTTGAAGATAAGGTGAATTTAGTACAAGTTGGCCTGCACGGTCAAGGCGATTTTCATAATGCCAGGGAGCTATTTCTTGCTATTTGTTGATTATATCAAGGTGATAGGCGTCCGGTGGAGGGGGCTGCCCGGTATAACAATGTTACCTGTTTTCATGACTTAGCATCGGTTTTGTCCCGCTTATTTTGTTCTAAAAGTTTGACAGGAACCCCACAAAACAATTAAAAGGAGAAGATAGGGTGAGGGGTAAGGAACCGTAGCATATAGGTATTATATTGTCGGCAGCTTTTCATTTCTTCCATCTTGAATTGTTTCCTGGCGAATGCGGTTGCCCCGTCTGGTCGTGGTCTGGACCGGTAATTAACAAAAAGGAGGGTGCCCGTGGATTCACCAATTTTCAATATCGTCCCCAACAATCCAGTGCTGTCAATTGCAATTCTTGTCCTGATCGTGGTCATAGCTGCGACTGTGATCAGGCGGCATGCCCATAAAACCATCAGGGGCTTTTGTCGAGTCATCCGCAATGGTTTGCGGCTGCTGTCTTTTTCTTTTATGAAGGCGGAAAAAAGACTGGCTGTCCGGAACCGGGAAGTTCTCCTGGTTGGAGGACTGGACGCTGTCGAGCGGGAAGTGGAGCGGGAATTTCAACGGATAGAGACGGTGGTCGAAAGGGACTTGCAGGGTTATCCGGCCCTGAACCGAAAGCTGTCGGAGGAGATCGAAAAGATCGACCAGAGTTTCAGTGAAAGCGAAGAGGTGCCGCCAACTCCGCCGGTCTGGGTAGATGCGGTCGAGGCGGTCTCTAAGCTGGCCAGTAAGGGTGATAGTGGCATGGTGACGGATATCCTGAAGGATATCCACAATACTATTGTCAAGCAGCAGAAAAACGCCATGGATGCCTACTGGAAGAGCACCAGTGAGCGGCATGCAATTCTGGGCAAAATGATGCCGTACTGGCGGAGTATAGCCAAGACCATGAAGATGGTCGGCAGCACCATGACCGGCCTGGAAGAGCGGGCCAAGTTTATTGACCGGAAAATGAATGATTACGAGGAAATTCGTAAAGGCACCGACAAGGCGGTCGCCACGCTTCATTCCTCTTCCATGACCCAATTTTTTATCTCCTCTTTCTGGCTGCTGGTCGCCATCGGCGGGATTTTTGTCAACTTTCGCCTGATCGAACTGCCGATGTCCGATATTGTTGGTGGCTCGGGGTATGTTGGCGATTTCAAGATTTCCGAACTGGCGGCCCTGGTCGTCATCCTCCTGGAGACCTTTCTTGGCATGGCCTTAATGGAGGTACTCCGCGTCACCAAACTGTTTCCGATGATCGGTACCCTGGACGACAAAAAGCGTTATTTTATCGCCTGGGTCGTCTTTGGTGGCTTGCTGACTTTTGCCGGGGTTGAAAGCTCCCTGGCCTATATTCGTGACATTATCGCGGCCCGTAACGAGGCCTTCACCCAGGCTCTGCTCGGCGGCGAGGCGATGGCGCAGATGTCCCACAGTGTCGTGGCGACCGTCGCCCAGATGGTCATGGGGTTCATCTTGCCTTTCGTGCTGGCCTTTGCGATCATTCCTCTGGAGTCTTTTGTCCATTCAGCCAGGGCGGTAATCGGTTATGCTTTTGAGTTTGTCTTAAGGGTGATCGCTTTCACACTGCGCCTGATCGGCAATGCCTTTTATTACTTGGGCTCGATCCTGATCAGTGTTTATGATATAGTTGCTTTCCCGGCAATGTTGATAGATAGCATAGGTGGAGGCGGGGTGAGGGCGCCGAAAACCAAGAAGTCGAAGGCAAGCAAGAAAGCGGCCAAGGAAGAAGTACTTGACCTGGAAGAAGAGTAATTAAAAATCCGGAGGAGATCTACGATGAGAAAGGTTAGTGTTTCCATAATATTAGTTTTAACCATGGCCCTGTTTGGTCTGCTGCTTAACGGCTGCTCGCAGGAACCTGTGAACAGGACTCGCGGGGTGTATATGCTGATGGACACCTCGGGGACCTATGCCCTGGAGCTGAAAAAGGCGCAGAATATAATCAACTATCTGCTCGGTAAACTGCAGCCCATGGATTCCTTTGCGGTGGCCAGGATAGATTCAGGCAGCTTCAGCGAGAAGGATATTATCCACAAGACGACCTTTGACAGTCGGCCGTCCATGACGACCAACCAGAAAAGGGTCTTTGCCCAAAAGGTGGATGACTTCGTTAAGGGCGTCAAGAGCAGTCCGTACACAGATATTTCCGGCGGCATGCTGCAGGGGGTTGAGTGGCTTGATGAATCAAAGGCCGGCAAACGAATTATCCTGGTTTTTTCCGATATGGAGGAAGAGTTGCCCAAGGGTCATATCCGCGATTTTACCATCCCGTTTAACAACGTCCATGTGGTTGCCCTTAACGTCACCAAGTTGCGCTCTGACATTGTCGATCCCCGG
>JBDLIW010000108.1:0-4935 GCA_039714695.1 Thermodesulfobacteriota bacterium
CATTCTCAACATAAACCGGAGAAACGGATAGTGTCCGAATCTATACAAATTGACAGGCTTCTGGAGGAATTTATTGTTCCTGACGATCACGGGAAGAGCGATTACTTTTCCGTGCTCAGAAAGTTAGTTAACGGCAGAAAAAAATATCGTCCCGCAAGTACAAACTACGGGCAGTGGCAAGCGGCAATTGACGGGGTCTACAAACTGCTCGAAGACGAAATAAAATTCAGCCAGGCCCCCCCGCTCTCCCCGATAAAATTCGGCACCTCTGGCTGGCGGGGGCTGCTTGGCAAAGATATCTATGCCAAGACCGTCTCCCAGGTGACCCTGGCCATAACAAATCTCTACACAAACAACATTTCCGGCGAGTTGCAGAAAGCGCTTGGGGTAAATACCCTTGCCGAGGCCCGGGAGCGGGGCTGCGTTCTGGGTCATGACAACCGTTTCGGGGGGGAGCAACTGGCCTCCTGTGTGGCAAATGTATTAACCGGGGCCGGCTTTACGGTGTACTACGCCGGAGAATCTGCCACCGGTGTCCTTTCGGCCGCTTTGCTGGAGCTGAGCGCCGCTTTTTCAATCAACCTCACCCCCAGCCATAATCCACTGGAATATGGCGGTTTCAAGTACAATGCCGCAGATGGCGGCCCGGCGGCCAAAATCATTACCGACCGGATCACCACCCTGGCCGGGGAGATTGCCGCTAAAGACATCATCCCGACCAATCCTCCCCGGCCCGAGCTGATCAACAAAATTGATGGGCTGGCAATCTGGCAGGATTTTGTCCGCCAAGGCTCCGCCAGCCACCGGCTCGATTACGACCGGATCATCGACAATTTTTTCGACTCCGACTCCCTTGTCGTGGCCATCGATTCGGTCCATGGCGCCAGCCGGGTCCATATCAGAGAACTTTTCAAGAACAGGAACAGCGACCGGTTAATCACCATCAGAGACACCCCAGACCCCACCTTCAACGGGATCGCCCCCGAACCGTCTCCGGCCAACATGCAATTGGTCAGGGACCAATTGGCCTCACGAAAAGACCCCCTTAAACTTGGCATACTGATCGATCCCGATGCCGACAGGATAAGGTTTAACGATGGGATTGAAGATATTGAAATGAATAAATTCGGCGCAGCCGTTTACCATTATCTGCATGAGCATAAAGGCCTTGCCGGTCCGGTCGCTAAAAGCGTTGCCACCAGTAATTTCGCTAATGCAATAGCCCGTGGCCTTGATGAGGATGTCTTCGAATCAAGGGTCGGCTTCAAGGAATTCAAGCCGATTATCGGCAGCGCCCTCACCTTCTTCGAGGAATCTGACGGCATCTCCATCATCGGCCACACCCCTGAAAAAGACGCCTACATCGGCCTGCTCCTGGCCCTTGACATGACCCTTTCCCTTAATAAGCCCCTTAGCGTCTATATCAAGGAAATCGAAAATGACTTCGGCGGCTTTTATCCCGACCGGGACAGCATCGAAGTGGCATTAAAGGGTGAAAAGCTATTGCGCGCCCTGGCCCTTCTGGAAAAATACACTACCGGCAAGACAATCAAAATTGGCGATGAGGAAAAGACCATCACGGAAATAATAGATATTGACGGTCTGAAGATGATTTTCGAGGATGGCAGCTGGCTGATGATCAGGCCCTCCGGGACCGAACCCAAGGTCCGTTTTTATGTCGAATCACGCACCGACGAGGGCAGACAGGACCTGTTCAATACCGCCCGGCGGTTGCTGAAAGAAATCGGCCTACTGGGATGAATCAGGTAAAATGTCCATCTATACTTGCAGGCTTAAGCCGCCTGTGCTAATAAATCGTTTCTTTGTGGTTATAGCTGTTTTATTGGCATTACGCTGAATAGTTACTCTTTAACAACCATTATTAGATATCGCCGGCCAAAGCCTCCCGAGACCAAATCAAAGGAGCTGGCCGACCGTGAGGGAGAAAGCAGAGATGAGAGAGATGGTTGAAAAGGCGTTGAGCCGGATCAGACCTACCTTGCAGAAAGATGGTGGAGATGTTGTGCTGGTGGATGTCTCAGACCAGGGGGTGGTCAAGGTACAGCTTACCGGGGCCTGCCGGGGCTGTTCAATGGCTGAGGCCACCAAAGAGGGGATAGAAAAATTCCTGAAAAGCGAAGTACCTGAAGTAACGGCGGTCGAGCCGGTCTGAACAGCTTTTCAATCCTATTTGTGGTAACCGGTCCCGGCCAGGATATTGAAGGCCCGGTACAGCTGCTCCATAATGATCAGCCTGGCCATCTCGTGAGTGAAAGTAAGTTTTGAAAGTGACAGGATCAGATCGGCCCTGTCAAGCACTCCCCTACCCAGCCCCAGAGACCCACCCAGCACCAGAGTAATATGGTTCCGGCCGCTGTCGCGCCAGTTCCCCAGATGCTTGGCCAGCCCCTCGGAACTCAACACCTTCCCCCCCGGATCTAGGGCAATCAGAAATGTCCGCTTATGCAGATGATTGAGAAGGACCTTGCCTTCTTCGTCTTTGATCTTTAAATCAGGTTTGCCGACCGGCTTGACATCCTTCAGAACCTTGATATTTACCTTGGCAAAACGTTTCAGCCGGGCAGCAAAGTCTTCTATACCGACTGCCAGGTATTTTTCCTTAGTTTTACCGAGGAATAACAGTTCTATCTGCATCGAGATTCAGCCTTCGCTTCCCTCTTCCTTATCATCAGCAAGTATTTCCGATAAAATCTTGCAGAACTCGTCATGGGAAAGGTCTTTATTGATACCGGGGCAGGAATCCCGGATTGCAGAGAGATTCCCGGGATCAACGAGAATGCTGGGATGTAAAGGCCACTGACGGCAACGCCACGGTCGACCCGGATGAACAGTGCAGCCGTCGCGGTAAAAGATGCAGTGGCCATCCACGACTTTCATCTGAATAACGCCTTCCGTGTCCCGCAGATATTTTTCTTTGGCTTCCGCCGGAGGTAAACGGAGGAACTTGATCATTCTCTCCAGATCATATTCGTCAAGTGAGACTGTTGTTTCACCGTGGCAGCAATGGCCGCAACGTTTACATTTGAAGATTTTTTCTTCCAACTTATACTCCCGGGGTAACTGGCTTGCCGAATCTTGGCAGGATTTTTTTGGCTTAGAATGTACGAGGAAAGATATATAAATGATTCTTCGATCTTTTACAATTTTTTTTACCAACGAGAAACAGGGTAACACCCGGTTCATGGGCCGAAGGCAATATTCTTGACCAGACTGGTTAGCAAAGGCGGAACAGAAACAAAGTGGGAGGAACTCAGGCGGAGCCGACTACATCACCATAGGTCGAGATATCGACCCCCAGCTGGAGGGCGGCTTTTTCCCATTTCCGATCATCGGGGGTGGCGAAAATAACCTCCTCGTCACCGGGCAGGGCCAGCCAGCCGTCATCGGCCAGCTCATTTTCCAGCTGCCCTGGAGCCCAGCCGGCATATCCCAGGGCAAAAATGAATTTCTCCGGCTCATGGCCACGGGAGATCTCCCAGAGAATCTCCACATCTCTGGACAACCTGATATTGTCAGTAACCTGGATAAAGTTAGGACATTCAAAGTCACCGGTGAAAAGAAAAAACCCGGCTTCCATTTCCACCGGCCCGCCAAGGTAAATCGGCGGCAGAACCATCTCCGGCACCGGGATTTTGGCACCCTCCAGGACCTCGGTCAAAGTGTGGGGGGTAGGATGATTTATGATCAGTCCCATAGCACCCTCATCCTCGGAATGGCCGCAGAGAAACACCACCTGTCTCTGGAACCTCGGATCCACCATCTTGGGGGTGGCTATTAGAAAATTTCCCTGTAATGACTCCATCAACTACTTTCACCTCAGTTCCATAAAATGTCGAAACAACAAAATGTAACATCCATCGGCCACGACAAGATGCCTTGCAACCGATAACTCATAATAACATTTTGCCTGAATTAACCGTTAAAAAATTTCTTTCTTGGTCCCGGTTGTGATATCCTCTGACAATATCCCGATTTACTGAATTACCGGACCTCTAAATAACATATCTGATACTAACAATCTTTTTTACCCCCGGAGAATAATACGGCCATGGGAAAAGAAGTAGAAATTATTCTGGAAAATATAGTCCGCTCTGATTGCCATGATCCTTTCCAGGTTCTTGGCTTTCATGTCATCAGCAAGAAACCTCCCAAGTCGATAGTCAGGACTTTCCAGCCCCATGCCGAGTCAATGCGCCTGATCATCGATGACCAGAAAATGGATATGTATAAAATGAGGGAGGAGGGCCTTTTTGAGATAACCCTGCCCAGATGCGATAGTTTTGATTACACCCTGGAAGCAACCTATCATCACCACAACGAATACCAGTTCAAAGACCCGTACCAGTTCCTGCCGCAACTGTCCGCTGATGACAAGTTCCTTTTCAACAAGGGCACCCACTACGAGATATACGAAAAGCTCGGCGCCCACCCGACTACCGTAGAAGGAGTGACCGGGGTGATGTTCAGGGTCTGGGCTCCAAATGCCCGCCGGGTAAGTGTTATCGGGGACTTTAACGCCTGGGACGGCCGGGTTCACCAGATGCGGGTCCTCGACCAGTCCGGCATCTGGGAGATTTTCATTCCCGGCCTTGCCAAAGGTGAAACCTACAAGTTCGAGCTCCGGACCGGGGAAATGTCCACCCTGGAAAAATCTGACCCATACCAGTTATTTGGAGAATTAAGGCCAAAATCAGCCTCAGTGGTCTGGGAAGTTGATGACTACCAGTGGCAGGACGAGGAATGGCTCAAGTCCAGGCGCAGCAAAAACGTTTACGAATCCCCGATGTCTATTTACGAAGTCCACCTTGGTTCCTGGCGGAAGGACCCGGGCGACACCTCCCGCTTCCTGACCTACCGGGAACTGGCCGAATACCTTGTGCCTTACGTGAAGGAAATGGGCTTCACCCATATCGA
>JBDLIW010000109.1:0-4886 GCA_039714695.1 Thermodesulfobacteriota bacterium
AGGTACTGAACCGGGTCCAGATCGACAAGTCACCCTTCAAGGCGGGAAGGCGGATCAACGTGCCGCTATGCATCGACTCCAAGGACGTGTCCCGAAACCATGCGGTATTCATCGTCGAAGGCAACAACCTCTCCCTCAGTGACCTGGGCAGCACCAACGGCACCTTTGTCAACCACAAACAGATAACAGATAAATATCTCCTGAGACACGGAGACATAATCCATTTCGCCAACGCCGAATACCGGTTGCTCAGGGAAATAGTGGCAGACAATCTTGCGGAAGATGAAACTTTTTGCGGAATTGCCGAACTGACCAGCCGCCTGCCCCAGGGCCTTAACGAACTGCAAGAATTACTTAACGGCTCCCTCCTCACCGCCGTCTTCCAGGAAATTGTCACCGGCGATGAAAAATCGGTCTTCGGATACGAATCCCTGGGCCGCGGCACTCATCCCAAGCTGCCGGTCAATCCCGGCGGGCTTTTCCAACTGGCCGAAAGTTCCGGGGCCGCCGTGGGTTTAAGTGAAATGATGAGGACCACCGGGGTAAAACTGGCCGCAAGTTCCGGGATAACCCAGCCGCTCTTTGTCAACACCCACCCCCAGGAGCTTGAAAATCCCGACCGTCTCCTCGATTCGCTCTTTTCCCTGAGAGAAGTTTACCCTGCCACCTTGCTGGTCCTGGAGATCCACGAAGAAGCGGTGGCCGACCATTTGACCATGGACCGAATCAAGAGAGAGCTGAAAGGGCACGGCATAGATCTGGCTTACGACGATTTCGGAGCGGGCCAGGCGCGGCTCCTCAACCTGGTTGAAACCCCGCCCGACTTCCTCAAATTCGACATGGCGATGATCCAGGGAATCCATAAGGCCCCAAAGGCCCACTGGCGAATGGTCGAGTCACTGGTCAAACTCAGTAAGGATGCCGGCGCAACCGTCACCGCCGAAGGAATCGATTGCCCTGAAGACGCCGAAGCCTGTCAAAACATCGGCTTTGACTACCTGCAAGGCTATTACTTCTCCCCCGCCATCAGACCGCAATAGCTCCATCCTGTTAACCACAAGACTTTTCCCTGAGCACCCGGCCCCATAAATAGCGCAAAAAAAATGCCCCGCTATCAAACTGGTGGGCATCACACGGTTAAATGACAGCGGGGCAGTACTACATGAATTTCTACGTATGTTATTTTATTCAAGATCTGTAAATGGGGAACAAGCGTATTTACTATGGGGGTTTCTCCTACCCCGGAATTATGGCCCAGCCGTTTGGGAAGGGGAGAATACAACTACAGCTGATCAGCCCTTATAGCCCTTGTCAATCGGCAGATTGCTTTTCCCCGACCAGGCCACCGCCATCTCATCACAACGCTCGTTCTGCGGATGACCGGCATGGCCCCTTACCCATCGGAAGGTAATATCAAGATCCTCGATAAGCTCGAGAAGCTCCGCCCAGAGATCGGGATTTACCGCCGGCTGTTTATCTGCTTTTATCCAGCCCCGCTTCCGCCAGCCTTTGGCCCACCCCTTGTTGATCCCGTTCACCACGTACTGGGAATCGGAATAGAGGGTCACCGGTTTATCCCGGTACTCCAGTTCCCGCAAGGCGACAATACAGCCCATCAGTTCCATCCGGTTATTGGTGGTATGGCGGTAGCCGCCGCCAAGTTCCTTGGTTTCGTCATTATATATCTGCACAACCCCGTAACCGCCGGGGCCGGGGTTAAAGCGGGCGCCGCCATCGGTATAGATCGACACCTCCCCTGCCCTGGGTGAGGTATCGGTAGCAGCCGGGCTAACTTTTTTCGTCGGCGTACCTTTTGCCGCAGCCGGGCTGTGGCCAGGATTATCAAGCCAGAGCTCCGCTTCGCGCCTGGTCGAAAAACCTTTGTATTTGGCGCCGGGAAATCCTTTGACCTGGGCATGGGCTGCCGGCCAGTTGCCATAAATGCCTGGTTTGGCACCCACGGCGATTGCATAAAATTTTTTCTTAACTGCCATTTGTTATTCTGCCCTCTGCTAACCTGATTTTGTTGATTTTAGACACCCACCATCCAAATAAATTACTGGGCCACCTTCTTTTCTGCGAATGACTCTTTATCAATATATTCAATGATTATTCCTGTGGCGTAACTCCTGGTGCCATCGAGGCTGATGTGGGCAGTTTCAATTAGTATTATTGCATCTCCATTGCTGGAACTTGCTTTTTTCTGCAACAACTTTATGCATTCTGCCAGGTTGATCGCCTGATTATGAAACCTGCTGGCAACTGTTTCAATTCCGATTTGCTTATAAGGTTTTTCAGGAGGTTCAAATAGAATCTCAATAGTCATGTCCCCCTCGACAGGAACCCGCTGGCGCCTAGCAAAACTTATCGAAGTTGAAAGGCAGAAAACAAGGATAGATATCGTTACAACAATACCAATGCGCTTCATTTAGTCCTCCTTTTTAGTTGCCAGCCCCAAGGAACCGCGGGACCTGGCTCATTTCACAACCAAAACCCAGCCAGTAACATTTCCTCCAACGATATTCGGCTGGTGCTCACACACTGTAGCCGACCTGTCTATTGCAAGAATAGGATCAGGTCTTGAACATGAACAGCGAGTGCCCCCCAAGGGTTCTGCCCCCCTGAGGGGGGCACTTCCTTCGGGGCGCATCCCCCGCAGCTCGAAGTCTCACGCTGTTCGCTATCTGCTGCGGGGAGCTTCAATTATAATATTTCAGCTCGATCTCTTAATCAGTAACCAGACCTTTCCCTGAACCCTTCAAAACACCAGCGAACCTCTTCGATATCAGCTTCCGAGACCCGACAATCCTGAAATACTTTCTCCCAGTCAGATGTAGCACCTGCAATTTCAGCAATAATCTCCATGGCCTGATCGTGGTCCAGGTTAAACTTCTCCCGCTGACTGCAGAGATTGGCAAGAGTTGCCGTTGTACCTTCCTTCCCAATATTTAATGAAAGAGAAAAATTATCGATTGTTTTGCGAATCGGAATGGGCAACACATCGTATAGAGGGGAAAGGTGCCACCCCTTATCCTGGTAGACAAACCCATGATTACGCAAATGGTCATCTCGGTTGCAGACAAAAGCATTGAAGACCATCCGTCTAAAGAGTTCGTGCAGATCACGCGTAACGTTTTTGACAAATTTCCTCATAAATCCAGCCATTTCAACGTATGACCCTTTTTCAAGTTCCTCCAGGTCAAGATCGGCCAAGGCCTGCGCGCTCATGAAGGGGATACGCATATTACTTTGGCGATCGAATCTTTTGATCAAGAAGACAGGCTTTCCGGAAATTTCTTCCAGTTTGATTTCAGGCACAGCTATGCCGGCACGCTTTGCCATCAGCATCGTGGCAAACTCGATCCTGGGAAATTTGACCGGGGTCTTTAAGTTTTCAAATTTCGCGATCCATTCATTGTCCTTGTAGATAACAGGGCATTTGGGTTGCGCCCCACCTAGAGATGTCCCCTGCTCCAGCAGATAAAGGACATCCGCCGGGAGTTCTTCGTCAGACATTACCTTCTCAAAAACTTCCGCCACCTTCTGTAGGTCACTAAACAGGACCGGGGACTCATGTTTGGTGGTTGGCTTGTCCGGAGTGGGTCCCAGGGAGATAGCACCAACAGCATTAGTGGTAACGTAATCAAACATCTCATATGCAGTTAATGAACCGAAGGGAATACTGAGACGTTTAGCCAGAATGTATTTACCCCAGGAGTCCGGCAGAATATCACCAAGAACACCAAATATACCGTGGTGTTTTCTGGTAACATATTCCTGCTGGGACAAGGGCAAATTGACCGGATCAATGGCAATTGCTTCCGGCCTCTGCAGATATCGTCGACCATAACTGAATTTGCCGACCCCGGTGTCAATATCCAGAGTAAACAACCCGACCGGAACCGGAGAGCTTTCACCTGGGAGACAGATGAAAATGATCCGTTCAAATATGGATTGTCTAGAAATCAAGACGTTTGTCCTTTTTGTTTCTTATACGTTTCGGCATCCGCTGTTTTTCCAAGGTCATGCCAATCGTATCGAGCTCAGGTTCGGCAAAACGAACAGTGTCTTCCAATTGAAAAACTTCTGCTATTGCATAATATATCCCGAATTTTACCGATGGCTCACCACCCTCTACTCTCTTGATAGTGGCCGGACTCACTCCAACCATTTCGGCAACTTCAACAATTGTTTTCTTGCGGCGTTTCCTGGCGATGCGCAAGTTACGGCCAACCTGCAGGAAGAATGATCTTGTTTTGCTAGAAGGTGCATAAAGGCTCATATATTACCCCTTATGTGTGTTTAATAGATAATATATGAGCTTTTTTAGCCAAAAGCAAGCGAATACCAATAATAGGGAAAACCCACCAGCCAAATCTCCCTTCTTGTCCCTGATATGGTAAAGGGAAAAATCTAGCGGAGAACATCAAGCCTACAGGGTTGATTATCGGACCAGGATGGAGAACGGATATATCGAATCATTCAACGGCAAGTTGCGAAACGAATTGTTGAATGGAGAGATATTTACTACGCTGTTGGCGGCCAAGGCGCTTATCAAGGAATGACGGGAAGAGTACAACCATGTGAGGCCTCATAGTGCGTTAGGCTACAAGCCGCGAGTACCCGAAGCAATTATGCCTCAGCGGAATTGTGGCAGGCCAGTTCCCTTTCCCTGAACCGACACATTCCTCAAAATTCCGGAGATCAGCTACACCCCCGGCCAGTATTTTCTGGTTTTCACCTGCACAAAGTTTTCATCCGGCAGAACCAGACAGGTAAGAGAGCCGCCATACACGGCACCGCAATCGACGGCTATGCGGTCTTCTGTGATAAGTGGTTTGGCCTGCACCGTATGGCCGAAAATGACCCGCTTACCGAAATCGTGT
>JBDLIW010000110.1:0-4802 GCA_039714695.1 Thermodesulfobacteriota bacterium
CTTGCGGCATGGCATCACGGGCATTAACCGCCAGGTTCATGAGGATTTGTTCAATGAGACCAGGATCTGCCATTATATTGGGCAGATCGGCGGCGGTCTTCAGTTCGAGGGCGATATCTTCACCAATCATCCTTTTCATCATCTTCGTCAGGTTGATGACCAGGGAGTTGGCGTTGACAATCTGTTTGTTAAGCTCCTGTTTACGGCTGAAGGCAAGAAGCTGCCTGGTAAGTTCTTCGGCCTTTTGGCCGGACTGGGAGATGATTTCCACATATCTTTTAGCCGGGTGGTTATCTTCAAGCTGGGCCAGGGCCAGCTCGCTATACCCTCCTATGCCGGTCAGCAGGTTGTTGAAGTCGTGGGCAACTCCTCCGGCCAGCAGTCCTATCGATTCCAACTTCTGGGCCTGGGTCAGCTGGTACTGCAGTTCCTTTTTCTCCTGTTGCGATTTTTCCCGTCCGGAGATTTCTTCGCTGAGGCTTGCGGCCAGGGTTTTGATAAAGTTGTTCAATTCCACTAGCTCGTCATTGTATTTACTGTTTATCTCATAGTTGTATTTGCCGGTCTTAATTGAACTGATGGCATTTTTCTGGTTTCTAAGGAAAGTGGACAACCGCTTGGTGATAAGCAGCCAGAATAGCAAGGTCATAGCGATGGAACAGAGCCCGAGACCAAGGGCTGTGGCTTTGATTTGCTGCTGTTTGCTTAGGTTGCTCTGGGAGATACTGTCGTGGGCTCTGGTTGAGATTTCTGTCAATTGGCCGGACGTCTGGTTGAGGAACTTACCCTGCTCTTTCAGGGAGATGGTGTTGAAATATGCCTGTTCGTTGATATTGACGAACATTTCGGCCATGCCGCTTAAAGCCTTATCGACTTTGAGGTTCTGGAAAGATTTCAGGGCCTTCTTCATCCTGTTGATCTGCTCGGGATCATTCGACTCCTGAAAAGCATGCTTGTAGACTTCAAGCTTGTGGATAATGTCAATCGCCGATATTCGCTTGGAACTCAGGGGTATTTTGCTAACTTCGGTGCTTAATTTTCTGTAAAGCAGCAGGTTCTTGAAGCCGATTTTTTCTGCCAGGAACAGACTGTCAAAAAAATCTACCGCGGCCTGCCGGTAAGAGCTTAAGGTTCCCAGCGTGGATTCCCTACAGGATTTGTCTTCCCGGTCGGTTTCTATAGAGTACGGGCAGGGTTCATCGGAGAGAATCTTTCTGGAAATGTCTTCGATTATGTCAACGGATCGCAGGAATTGTTCCCTGATCATCTCCGGATCATGGGTGTGCTCGTCAGCGGTTTCCGTAATTGAATTCAGGTACTGGATTCGTAGGTCAAACTCCTGCAGGAGTCGGATCTTTTCCTGGCTCTTCTCGGTCTGCTTTATAAAGGTAAAAGTCGTCAGGCCCAGAAGAATGGTCAGCAGGGACAGGCAGGCAAAGCCGACGAAGATTTTATTCGCTAAGGTTACTCTCATGGATATTTCTTTCCTGCCCTGTCGGGTTGGTGTTTGCAACCCATTCCCGGATCAGATCTCTTTACTGGCCTGCTCAAAGAGATCCAGCTGGTAGATGAGTTCATCTGCCCGATTCTTTTCGTATGCCTTTTTAACCAGGTTGTTGAGCTTTTCCCCGTTAATCAGGGATGATATAAGAAAATCTACCCCGCGCTTCCAGTCATTATCATACCCGGTTTTGAACATTATAGTCGGGATTGATTTTTTTTCTACCTCGACAGGCAATTCAAGCCACTTGGCGACCTGGAGGATGCTTTCATCCCGGTTGGTCTGAATGTAGCGGTTGGCCCTCAGGAAAAGAGTTATCAGCTGTTGGGATACTTCTGGTTGCTGCCCGTAGAAATTGTTGTGGATGCTGACGACGCAGCAGGGGTGGTTTTGCCAATAATTCTCCGGCGGCAGCTCGTGGAGTTCAACTATGGTTTTGCCAATGTTCTGAAACTCGGCCAGCGAGCTGTACGGCTGGTCGACAACGAACCCGTCGATCAGCCTGCGCTGCAGGGCGGGAAGGAGATTTCTGGCGCCGTGCAGGTTGATAAGGGTGATTTCAGACCCTGGTTGATCAATCTGTTTGCTGAAGGAAAGGCCGCTGTGTTGCAGGGCGTTTTCGAGGATCAGGTTATGGGAGAAATTCACCTTGTAGCCGATTCTTATCGGCTCTTGGCGCGCCTTGGCGTAACTGACGAACTCAGCCCAGTTGCCGGCCGGGAAGTTTTTACTCATCACCAGGCTCGCCCCTTCCGCCATGATCGGCGCGGCGATTTTGAGCGGCTGTCCCAGGTCAATGAAATGCAGGTTGGTAGTAATGGAGCCGAAGGCAAGATCCAGCCGCCCTTCACCGAGGTTTTTGATGAGGTCCCGGCAGTCGCTCGCCGGCGTGAGAATGATCATGGCCTGGGGACGGTTTCCCGCCATCAACCGGTATTTTTTCCGGGGGGTTATTTCTTCAAGGTAGAGGTTGCCGTTGGCTCTGAAAAATTCAGGGTTGGATGCTGCAATATAGAGGGCGGAATGATGATCGTGAGGAACATGGCCGATCCTGACCGTGGGCAGGACGGTTTCCTGCCTGTTGCAACCGGCAGGCAGCAGGGACAATATAAGCAGGCTGAGGGTGATAATAACTTTCCGAACCATTGGTCAACTCTCCCCGATGATCAATGTGGTTAACGGAATAGCAACTATTGCTAATGAATCACTCCTATTGTTATATAAAAGCCCTCAGCAGGTCTACTTATTTTTCAAAAGGGTTGCGGAGCAGGAGGGTTTCCTCGCGGCCGGGTCCAACCGAGATGAGCATGGCCGGGGTTTCGGTCAGGTCTTCGATCCACTTTATGTAGTCCCTGGCCTTGACGGGAAGATCCTCGGGGCTTCTTGCCTGGTCAATCTCTTCCTGCCAGCCGGGGATTTCCTCATATACCGGTTTTAAGGCGGCTGTTGTCTTGATGTTGCCGGGCATGGCCTCGTATTTCCGGCCCGCTGCCTCGTAAGAGGTGGCAACTTTGAGCGACTCCTGGCCGCTTAACACGTCAAGTTTGGTGATGGCCAAGCCGGTTACGCCGTTCAGGCGGACCGCTTCATTGGCCACAACTGTGTCGAGCCAGCCGCAGCGGCGCTTGCGGCCGGTGGTTGCCCCGAATTCGCCGCCTTTTTTCTGGAGCGCCTCGCCTGTTTCGTCGAAGAGTTCGCTGGGGAAGGGGCCTTCACCGACCCTGGTGGTATATGCCTTGAGGATGCCGATAACCTCATCGATATGGCTGGGCCCGAAGCCGCTGCCGATACAGGCATTGCCGGAAACCGTGTTTGATGAGGTGACAAAGGGGTAGGTGCCGTGATCGATGTCGAGCTGGGTTCCCTGGGCTCCTTCGAAGAGGATATTTTTGCCTGCCTTGCGGGCCTGATCCAGTTCCACGGAAACATTGCCTATGTATGATCCCAGTTTTTCGGCATATCCGAGATATTCTCTTAATATTTCATCAAAGGAGATAGGATCAGCATTGTATTTCTTGGTCAGCAGGAAATTCTTTTCTTCAACGTTTTCCGCCAGCTTCTCTCTGAGCAGGCTCTCGTCGAGGATGTCGCCGGCCTTGATGCCGCTACGCAGGATTTTGTCGCCGTAGCAGGGGCCGATGCCGCGGCCGGTGGTGCCGATTTTGGCCCCTTCCTTTTTGGCATTCTCGCTGGCGCCGTCAAGCAGCCGGTGATAGGGCATGATCAGGTGGGCGTTCTGGCTGATGGTCAGCCGTTCAGGGGAGACCGGCAGTTCTGCGGCGGTCAGTTCATCCATCTCATCCAGGAGAATGGCCGGATCGATTACTACGCCGTTGCCGATCATGCATTTTTTGTTTTCGTAGAGTATTCCGGAGGGAATCAGGTGGAAGATATACTGTTTGCCTTCCACCACCAGGGTGTGGCCCGCATTGTTGCCGCCCTGGAACCTGACCACAAAATCAGCATAATTGGTGAGCAGGTCAACGACCTTGCCCTTTCCCTCATCACCCCACTGGGTGCCGACGATAACCACGTTAGCCATCGAAATCTCCTTCTTATATTTGCTGCGCCCGCAGGCGGTAAAATTTACGGATAATTGATCGGCGCTGAACGCCACGAAGCAACATAGTCAAAGAGATGTTAAAAGTCAATTGGTGGAGAGCGCTTCTGGTCCCTGGGGCGGAGGGTGTCGCTCCTGCTTGACACTGCGGAATAAATGCCGTAGTTTTGCAGTCCTGAGCGAGTATCTTTTCAGGCCGGAAGGCCTGTCTAATTAACTATTTGTCTGGTGAAAAATGTTTGGCATAGGTCTTCCGGAACTTATCCTGATAATGGCTGTGGCCCTGATTGTTGTCGGTCCTGAAAAATTGCCGGAACTTGCCAAGGGACTGGCGAAGCAACTGGTTGAACTGAAAAAGGCCGCCAACGTCCTTAAAGAGAGCCTCAGCGAAGATGAAGCCGATAATCATTCTGCGGATACAGGTCTGCCCGAGGGCTTTTCCCGCCCGGAGGAGCTGGCCGCCAAGGCCCGCCAGGAAAGCGAAAGCCGTGATGCTGCCTTGCTGCAGGGGGTAAATCCCCAGGTAGAGAATAAAGAGGAAGATGAAGCGATTGAAGACAGTAGTGATGGTGAAGGTTCCGGAGAGGAGGCCACCGGTGAAGCAGATGAAGAGACCGGGGCCGATAGAGAGTAGATGACTGCCGAAAAACCACTGGGCGAATTTTTCGGGGAACACCTCAAGGAACTCAGACGACGTGTGCTGATTGTTTTTTGCTCGATTGTTGTGGCGACAGCTGTCAG
>JBDLIW010000111.1:0-4781 GCA_039714695.1 Thermodesulfobacteriota bacterium
GAGAAATTTTCTTCTATTCATTCTTTCGTTTTGCTCTAACCCGAACCATTTTCCTCTTTGTTCAGCAGAATAGCATCATTACCTATAAAAACAGCCTTGGCCTGCCAACGCTCCGCCAGCCAGACAAAAACCTCTCTCGAAAAAAAACAAACATGGGTCATATCTTCCTTGTAGTGCCAGCTAGAAAAAGCATCCCGGTCGATGACCAACTTGGTCATGACTCCCAGCCACCCCCCCGGTTGCAGAAGACCCCATAACCTGTCCAGTTCTTCGCCGGGCCGGTGCAGGTGCTCGACCACCTCGGTGGCCGTTATAAAATCATATTTGTCGTTAAAAACTCTCTGGTCCGGAGCATAAATAGGATCATAAACCTTCATCCGGTGCCCGGCCTCACGAAACATGAGCGAAAGGGTCGGCCCGGGTCCGCAGCCGAAGTCAAGACCGATGCTTCCCGGAGACAATCTTTCCAGGAGAGGCACCGCCAATCTGCCTAAAAACCTTCGATAACCATCATCGTCCGGAGAATTCTGGTGGAGATCGTATTCGGCTTTTTCCGCACTGGCAGAAAGATGTTGCTCCGGCGGGACGAAGACCAGCAGGCAACTCTGACATTGCAGAAAGTTGCGCCGGTTGTCATGCCAGAAATCAGCGACCTCCTGGTTGGCGCACAGCGGGCAGATGGGCTTTGCTGGTGATACCAAAGATCAAGGCGCCTGGTGTTTGATAAAGGTGCCGTTATTATACTCTTCGAAAGCCAGCTGCAGCTCTTCTCTGGTGTTCATGACGATCGGGCCGCGCCAGGCAACCGGCTCACCGATCGGCTGGCCGGCAACCAGCAGAAACCTGACCGGTTCATCCTCCGTCGTCACCAGGATGTGATCACCATCTGCAAAGAGCACGAGACCGTGGTTGCCGATGAAAGGGTCGACCGGCATATCAAAGTAGTTGGCCCCTTCCGTTTCGTAGCTGAAAGGCTTCTTCTCCTGACAGAAGCACCCCTTGCCTTCAATCACATAGGCGAAAACCGTATGCCCGGACCTGGTCGGATGCTGGTAGGAAGAGTTGGCCGACACGCTTACATCAAGATACTCGGGATCGATAACGATATCCTGCACCGGACCTGCCGTCTCGCCGATCTTACCGGCAATGACCCTGATCTTCGTGCCATTGCCAACGGCAACTTCCGGGATCTGCGCCGCCTTGACGTCCCGGTAACGAGGGTCCATCATTTTCATGGAGGCGGGCAGATTAGCCCAGAGCTGAAAACCCAAGATTCGCCCCTGATCGTCGCCAAGCGGCATCTCCTGGTGGATGATGCCGTTGCCGGCCGTCATCCACTGGACATCACCGGCAGAGATTATCCCCTTATTACCCATGCTGTCGCCATGCTCGACATCGCCGCTCAGCACATAGGTAATAGTTTCAATACCCCGGTGGGGATGCCAGGGAAAACCCCTGGTAAAATACTCCTTCTCGTCGGAACGAAAATCATCGAACAACAGGAACGGATCAAAAAGCGGCACCTCGCTGAACCCGAACCCCCGCCGCAAATGGACCCCGGCGCCTTCAATGGTCGGCTTGCTCATGAAAACCTTGCGGATCTTTCTGGCTGCACCCATCAACTCTCCTCCGGTTCAATTCTCGATGCTTGCTGCATATCGCTCAATTCGAGATTCAGGGCATCGATGGAAATGGTGATCTCCCGCAGGGAAATTCCCAGAGAGATCATCATCAACACCAGGCTCAAACCAAAAATAATTTTCCCGGCCAGGATAAAACCCCCGAACAGGGCGAACATGCAGACCACACAACTGAAGAGACTGGTCACCCCGCAGCCCTGCATATTCCTGATCAGAATCAACCTTCTCTTGATATTTTCAATCTGTCTGGCCAGTATCTCATCGGGCTCTTCTTTATACAGGGAGTGCAGGGCTCTTACTCTGGAGCCCAAAGCGACAAAACGATTGGTATATGCTACCAGCAACAGCGATACGGCAGGGAACAGCAGGGCGGGAGTGGTCAGGGTAATTTCCATTTTCTCTATACCATCTAAATTTTGCAGACAGCACCTGCGGGCATAAAAACTGCGACTTCGAACGTCATGCACCGCATGCCATTAATTTTATCATCCCCTGCCCAGGCTCAGTGAAAAATTATCACCAGGGTGGCATGGCACAGGGCCAGGAGCATGGTGCAAATTGCCATCCTCCGATGCCAGGGGAAAATTGCGGCCCGATTCCTGGCCATTTTCAGGCCGAGGGTCAAAGTGGTCACAATTGAAACAAAGGTGGCCACCCCGAGGGGGACGATGAGAAGCTTGAAGATGCTTGCCTCTGGGTCATCATGACCAGGCTCCCCATTGGCCAGTGCCTTCCCGGCCCACCCTGCCGTCATCATAATCAACAGGCCCATGGTGCTTCTTGCGCTCATCGTTCTACCTCCACTTATTTGCAATAATTATCCAGTATACAACATCCATCCTTCCCTGAATAAAAAGAAGGAGAAAAAAACCAGCAGCAGGCCAAGGAGCTTCATGGTCAGCAGATAAGCCCGACCGGAGAGAAAAGCCCGTGATCTGCCGGTCAGCACCGCCAGCAGCAGTTTGGCGCCGACCAGGAACAGATAGAAAGTGCCAACAAAACCGGCCGCCGCCAGAAGACTCAGATCAGCGGCCTTCAGCATGATCGGCGAGCCGACACTCAACCAGAACAGATAGGGATAAGGGCTGAAAATATTTACGGTCACCCCTTTAAGCAGCGACCTTGGCCTCACCTCATCAAGAAAGATCTCTGTCCCCTTGGTCCGCAAACCCTGCAACCCCATAGCCAACACCACCATCCCCCCAATGATGGAAATAACCGCCAGGACGGTGTTAAGCGAGGACAGTTTATCCAGAAGAAAAACGCATAAGGCAATGATCGGCAGATCGGTAATAATCGGCGCCAGAGCCACTTTGATCCCCGCCCGGGTATTGTGTCGGAGGGTCTCGGAGATCACCAGGGTAAGCAGGGGGCCCGGGGCAAATCCGGCCGATAATCCCAATAATGTCCCGGCAAGAATGTAATTTGTCATCTTCGTTTGTCCTATATTAAAACCTGGGTCTGCTAAAGCCCCCAGTTAGTTCTTGCTGGTTGCTGGCTACATTAACATTAATAAAGGAAATGGGTAAAAGAATGGGTAAGGCAGGTTTTGCCATGGAACAGACAAGCTTCTTGCTCTTCGTAATTGACAATTTAATCATTTATTAGATATCCTGAATGTCAGAAATTAATGACAGAGCAACTTACAATGACCTATCAGCAGAAAAAATTACTTTTAGGCGAAGAAGGGGGGAATAACGTGAACAGAACACCACTTACACTTGCACTACTCATCGGCCTTATTTTATCTGTTTTTCTCTTGAGCAGCAATTGCCTGGCCAGTTCGTTCCCGTTCAGGTCGATAAACCCCGGAGACCAACTACCACCCTTGACCCTGACTGACTCTAATTCCAAGCAAACCCTGACGCTGGATCAATCCAACAATAAAAATGCAGCAATCATCTTCTGGAGCGCCGACAACGCATCCAAGAAAAAACGCGTGATCAAAACCTTGAAGACGATAAAGAAACTACAGGACTTGCTTAAAGAGAAAAAAATCAGCCTGTTTATTGTCAACGCCGGGAATGACTTCCCCGAAATTATTAGCGAAGTTATGTCGGCTGCAAAGCTTTCACTACCTGTCTACCTCGACTCTGGTCTTAAGGCCTATAACAGGCTCGGCATATTTGTCATGCCCTCGATCATGTTGGTTGATCAGCAGGGCAAAATTGCTGCCGGCCTGGGGTATAGCCGCGACCTTAAAAAGAGATTGCGGGGAGAAATTGAGGTTATGCTGGGCGAAAAAGATCGCGCCCAGTTTGAGCAAGAACTGCATCCCAAAACAGTTGAGAAATCCCAAGAGGAAAAGAGTGCTAATCGCCACTTGCTTCTGGGCGAGACCATGATTCAACGCGGCCAGACCGAGGCGGCAATCAGGGAATTTAAAAAGGCCATTGAATTTGCCCCCACCATGTCAGCCGCCCATATCCAGGTCGGCTGCCTCTATATTGACATCGACAAGATTAACCTGGCCCAAGATGCCTTGGCCAAAGGGCTGGAGGGTGCTCCTGACTCGCTTGACGGGCAGATTTGCCAGGCCAGAATTACAGCCAAGGAAGGAAATGTAGATGAAGCAATCGATGATCTGCAATTTCTGCTGCTGCGCAATTCGCGAAATGCCAACCTGCACTACGTTCTCGCCACTTTATTGGCAAAGCAGGGCAAGTTTGAAGACGCCGTAAAAGAATATCACAGCGCCTTTAACCTGCTTCTGAAAAAAAGCCTGCATAAATAGAGGGTTTAAACTTGCACCCTCTCTAAAACCTCAAGTCCGTGCAAACAACAGGGCAGGGGCCAACGATGACTTCAAACTTCTTTTTTGGGTCAAGAAGCAGGTTTTCGAACTTTTTCCTTAAGCCAATCGGGCCAACCACTCTGGTCTTCAGCCGGATAGGTTTGTAATTCCTGCCCTTCGGGATTGAGAAGCTCAGGCCACGTGCAATCCATGATAGATGCTGCTGCGTGTAATCCGGATACCGCCGCTCCGGACACCCCATGGGATACCGTACTCGCACCTGCTAATCTTAAACCCTCAATTTCAGTTCTGACCCGGTATGCCATTGGCCCAATTTGTGAGTAGTTTTTTTCTGTTCCATAGGCACAGCCATCTGTGCAATTTATATAATGGGAATTGGTAAGGGG
>JBDLIW010000112.1:0-4775 GCA_039714695.1 Thermodesulfobacteriota bacterium
AGGCCCTGTGTTCCCCTCGCCGATCCGTGATCAGGCGGCGGTAGATGCCCTGGGTATTCCCGATCCGGAAGATGATCTGGGATATGTTATGGATACCATCCGAATCCTCCGCAAGGAGTTGGCCGACCGGGTGCCCCTGATCGGATTTTCAGGCGCTCCCTTCACTCTGGCCACCTACCTGATCGAAGGCGGCTCATCAAAGAATTATTATCAGACCAAGAAGATGATGTACGAAGCGCCGGCGCTTTATGGCAACCTGCTCGACAAGATCACCGATTGTACGATTGAATATCTCAAGGGTCAGGTGTTGGCCGGGGCTCAGGCCCTGCAGGTTTTTGATTCCTGGGCCGGGGTTCTGGCTCCCCGTGATTACGCCGAGTTTGCTTTCCCCTATGTCAAGAGGATCATCTCCGCCCTCAAAGAGGTAACCGATATCCCCCTGATCTATTTTGCCAACAATGGTGCGACTCTGCTTGATCAGACGATCAACTGTGGTTCCGACGTTCTCGGTTTCGACTGGCGGATCAACCTGGATGAGGTGGTCAGCCGGGTCGGGAATAAGGTCTCGATCCAGGGTAATATGGATCCCATTGCCCTGTTCCTGCCCGAAGATAAACTGGCAGATCGGGTCAGAACAGTCCTGACCCAGGCCAAAGGCGCCCGTGGTCATGTCTTTAATCTGGGTCATGGCATTATTCCGGAGACCTCGCCTGACCAGGCAAAACTGGCGGTTTCACTGGTTCATAGCATCAGCAGGGAACTGCAGGCATGATCCCAACGATAGCGGCATGTTTCCAGCTGATGGACCGCTATCGGATGCTGGATAATATCAGAGACCACTCGATAATTGTCGCGCGGGTGTCGGCTGTGCTGGCCGAGGAATGCGTTCGGGCCGGTATAGAAGTCTCCATCCCCTTGACCATTACGGCGGCTTTGTTGCATGACATCGGCAAAACTGCCTGTTTGAATAACGATCACGATC
This sequence comes from Thermodesulfobacteriota bacterium, assembly GCA_039714695.1. Classification (GTDB taxonomy): domain Bacteria; phylum Desulfobacterota; class Desulfobulbia; order Desulfobulbales; family JAGXFP01; genus JAGXFP01. The sequence continues at coordinate 983 of JBDLIW010000112.1, forward strand.
ATGCCGTCCTGGGGCGCGAGATCTGCCTGGAGCATGGTTATAATGAACTGGCCGGGATCATTGCCGACCATGTTTATTATAAAAACAGCTCCCTGCCGGCTATTACCGAAAACGAGCTTGTCTATTACGCAGACAAGCGGGTCAATCACGACAAGATCGTCAGCCTCGCCGAGCGGGAAGGGTATATTCTGGAACGATACGGTAATAATGATCTGGTCAGGCTGGAGGCGATCAGTAAGAATTGCCGAAAATGGCAAGAGGTGGAAGAGGTCCTGTTTACCGTGCTGTCATTTGCGGCCGCAGATGTCAGCTCTCTTATTGATCCGAATCCCGCCACCTGTGATATGTACCTGGAGGTTATTCCCGAGGTGGTTGCCAGGGTTGACGGTGTTTCCCCTGAGTAGACGAGCTGATGATTGCTAACCCGGAAAATACGGAAAAGATCGGGGTCGTCCTGCTTAATCTCGGGGGGCCGGAGAAACTGGCAGATGTTGAGCCTTTCCTGTTCAATCTCTTTTCCGACCGCCAGATCATTCGGCTCGGCCCCTGGTTCATGCAGAAATTCATTGCCCGACGGATCGCCAGGAAACGGGCGCCGATCAGTATGGAATCATACAAGTTGATCGGCGGTGGTTCACCACTGAAAAAAACCACCACCGCCCAGGGCGCGGCCCTTGAAAAAATGCTCTCTGGGCAAGGCAGTTTTAATGTGACGATGGCCATGCGCTACTGGTCGCCATTTGCCGCCGAAACCCTGGCTGAACTTTCCGGCAAAGGCATCACCAGATTGGTGGCCCTTACTCTCTATCCCCATTATTCAATTGCCACTTCCGGTTCATCGATTGACGATCTCAAGAAGGCGGCGGCAAGATCATCAGTAGATTTCGAGATCGCCGAAATTGACTCCTGGCCTGATCAGGAAGACTATGTCGCCTGCCTGGCTGAAAATATCAAGGCCGGTATGGAGCAGTTCGGGGCCGAACCGGTGCAGCTGGTCTACAGTGCCCACAGTCTGCCGGTCAAGTTTATCGAGGAAGGCGACCCTTACCTGAAACACATGGACCGGACAATTAAGGCCCTGGAAGCTCGTACCGGGGTCAAAGGCAAATTGTGTTTCCAGAGCCGCAGCGGGCCGGTCGAGTGGCTCACTCCGTCGACCCCGGAGATGATCAAAGAGCTGGCGGCCGATGGCTGCCGGAACATTCTGATGGTGCCGATAAGTTTTGTCTCCGACCATGTTGAAACCCTCTACGAGATCGATATCCTCTATCGGGATCAGGCCAAAGAGCTGGGGGTCAGGCTGGAGAGGGTTGAATCGCTTAATGTCCAGGATCGTTTTATCCGGGGACTGGAAAAACTGGTGCTTGATGCCTGCCGTGAGAAAAACTGGCTGTAGTCCAGCATTTCACAAGCCGATATATCCGTATAGTTTGCAGTATAAGACTTTCCGCATACTATAGTATAGCGAAAGGCCTTATACCTTGCCTATCGAGCTTTCCGCAATCGGGCATCTCGACTTGTGAAATATTTGGTGTGGGCAAGGGAGAGTTGGATTATCCATGGATTTTTTTGGCGATGTTAGATAAATCTTCGGTCATCAGAGTAGTACTGGAAAGGCTTAAGAAATTACCTGCAGGCCATTATCTTGATCTGCGAACCTATAAACGAGATCGTTCCGTTCTGATCGTCAAGAGGGGAGACGAAGACATCCTGGTCGTTGAGGATGGTTTCTATAAAGACAGTTTTGCGGTAGATATCGCCAAGCTGAAAAGCTTGCTTAGAACTTTGCTTAAAAAGGAATTTCCGCGCAGTAATAAGGTCCGGCTCTATACGATGGCTGAATATAGCCCGGATGGGGCGGCCCGAATAAAACGCAAGAAGATTTGATTCTGGCAAAATATGTGAGTTTAGATCAGAACAAGCAGAAAGATTTCTCCAGCCTGGCGGCTGTTCGAAATGACAGAAGAGTTAAAATAATTCGAGAAGTAAATAGAATGTCATTCGGAGTCTTCGCTACCTCGAGGAGCTTGCGACGAGAAATCTTGAGCGTAGCGAACATCAAAAAGAGAATAGCGAGATATCTTTGACCATATCGTTCCAGAGGACAAAGTATATAGATTTATCAGGCAAATAAACCGGAGTGGTTTCGGTGCATTTTTTGTTTTATGAACAATGGATAACGGAGTGTTTAGATGATCTATTCTCCAGAAGTAGAAGAGATGTGCCCCATTGCCCAGGGGGCCAGGCACGAACCGGCCCCGATCCCTCAGGAAGGGAAGTGGACCCGCTCAAAAGAGGTCACTGACATCAGTGGTTTCAGTCACGGAGTTGGCACCTGCGCCCCGCATCAGGGGGCCTGCAAACTGTCGCTGAATGTCAAGGACGGCATCATCGCCGAGGCCCTGATCGAGACGGTAGGTTGTACCGGCATGACCCATTCGGCGGCAATGGCCTCCGAGATCTTGCCGGGACGGACTATCCTTGAGGCCCTTAATACCGATCTGGTCTGTGACGCGATCAACGATGCGATGAAGAAGATCTTCCTGCAGCTCGTCTACGGCCGCAGTCAGACCGCTTTCTCCGAGGGTGGCCTGCCGGTCGGCGCCGGCCTGGAAGATCTTGGCAAGGGCCTGCGCAGTGTCACCGGCACCATGTACGGCACGGTTAAGAAAGGCCCCCGCTACCTGGAAATGGTCGAGGGTTACGTCAAGGAACTGGCCCTCGATAAGGATGAAGAGATCATCGGTTACAGTTATATCAATATCGGCGTGATGCTGGATGCTATCAAGAAAGGGGTCGATCCCGCCGAGGCCATTGAAAATGCTTCCGGCACCTATGGTCGTTTCGATGAGGCCGTAAAAACCGTTGACCCGCGGCACGAGTAGGGGAGGAGATAGGACAATGGCATTATTTGAAAGTTACGAGAGAAGGATCGAGCAGATTACCCCGGTCCTTGAGAAATATGGCATGAAAACCCTGGCAGAGGCGCAGGAGGTCTGCGAAGCGGCCGGGGTTGATGTTTATAAACTGGTCAAGGAAATTCAGCCGATCTGTTTCGAGAACGCCTGCTGGGCTTATATCCTCGGCGCGGCGATCGCGATCAAGAAAGACCTGAAGGTCGCGGCCGAGATCGCTGCTGCCCTCGGCGAGGGGTTGCAGGCTTTCTGTATCCCCGGCTCGGTCGCCTTTGAGCGTAAGGTTGGTCTCGGTCATGGCAACCTGGCCTCAATGCTTTTACGCGACGAGACCAAATGTTTTGCCTTTATCGCCGGTCATGAATCATTTGCCGCCGCAGAAGGGGCGATCGGCATTGCCCGCTCCGCCAACCGGGTCCGCAAGGAACCGCTCAAGGTCATCCTGAACGGCCTGGGCAAGGACGCGGCCCAGATCATTGCCCGGATCAACGGTTTCACCCATGTCGAGACCAGTTTCGATTATGGGACCGGTGAGCTTAAGGTGGTCAAAGAGAAGGCCTACTCCCTGAGCGAAAGGGCGGCGGTCCGGTGTTTCGGGGCCGATGACGTCCGCGAAGGGGTGGCGATCAATCATCTGGAAGGGGTCGATATCTCGATCACCGGCAACTCCACCAATCCCACCCGCTTTCAGCATCCGGTGGCCGGTACCTACAAGAAAGAAATGGTCGCCGCCGGTAAGAAGTATTTTTCAGTGGCCTCCGGCGGCGGCACCGGCCGGACCCTGCACCCGGACAATATGGGTGCAGGCCCAGCCTCCTACGGAATGACCGATACCATGGGTCGGATGCATTCCGACGCCCAGTTCGCCGGCAGTTCAT
>JBDLIW010000113.1:0-4773 GCA_039714695.1 Thermodesulfobacteriota bacterium
CGATTACCAGAAGCAGCAGAACAAACTGATCGGCAAGAGGGTCGACCTGGTGGTTGCCACCCCGGGAAGGTTGCTCGATTTCCAACGGAACAAGGTGGTGAGCCTTGCAAAGGTCAAGATCATGGTCATCGATGAAGCCGACCGAATGCTGGATATGGGTTTCATTCCCGACGTCAGGAAGATTGTCCACGCAACCCCCACCAAGGACAAACGCCAGACCCTTTTCTACAGCGCGACTATCACCGAGGAAGTAAATCATCTGGCCGCCCAGTGGACCAGAAAACCCGTTACCATCGAGATAGAACCCGAACAGGTAACGGTTGATACCGTAACGCAGCTGGTCTATCTGACCACTGCCAAAGAGAAATACAACCTGCTCTACAACACCATTATCAATGGTAACCTGGAAAGGGTAATAGTCTTTGCCAACCGGCGTGACGAAACCAGAAGACTGACCGAACGGCTGAAGAGAAATGATATCTCCTGTGCCATGCTTTCCGGAGAAGTTGCCCAGAGTAAAAGAATCAGGACCCTGGAAGACTTCAGGAACGGCAAGATCAGGGTGCTGGTCGCCACCGATGTGGCCGGGCGGGGAATACATATCGAGGGCGTCAGCCATGTCATCAACTATACGTTGCCATATGACTCGGAAGATTATGTCCATCGGATCGGCAGGACAGGGCGGGCCGGTGCCACCGGCACATCAATCAGTTTCGCCTGCGAAGAAGGGGCTTTTTACATTCCGGAAATCGAAGCATATATCGGTGCCAAATTGCCCTGTACCACCCCGGAACCTGAGCTGCTGAAAGCACCGCCAAAAGGCACCAGTAAACCGGAAAAAAAGGTTTATCAAAAGAAAAGACCTGGCCAGGGAGGAAGACCCGGGAGAAGGGGCGGTCCCAAGCCCGGGCGGCGTCCGGTCAACCGAAAGTAAGACAAACAGCCGATCTCTCCTGATCGCGCCGGAAGAAGCATAAAAGAACCCTGACAATTTACCATGAGTCTAGTTGAAGCTCTGCTTGATCTCCTCTTCCCGCCAACCTGCATTTCCTGCGGCAGCCACCAGATAGCTGACAGTAAAATCATGCTCTGTCAAACCTGCCGGGGAGAACTGGAGCCGATCAGCGGACCGCTCTGCAGCTGTTGCGGGATACCCTTTACCGCAGCCACCAATAACGATCATCTTTGTGGATTGTGCCTGACAAATCATTTCCATTTTGACCGGGCAAGGGCGGTGTTACGTTATAAACCGCCGCTGACCGAGATCATTTCCCGTTTCAAGTATCACGGCCAACGAACCGGGCTCAAAACCTTCCGGGCCCTGCAACAGCAAAGTACCCATCTTACCGAACCCACCCATCCTGAATTGATCATCCCGGTGCCCCTCCATCGTAAGCGGCTGCAAGAGAGAGGCTTCAACCAGGCCCTGGTCCTGGCCCGCACCTTTTACCCCGATGATCGAGGAATAATTGATTTCCTTACTTTGATCAGACAACGACACACCGATCCCCAGACCGGACTAAGCGGCAAGGCCAGGCGACGGAATTTGAAAAACTCATTCATGGTTATCGATGAAGAAAAGGTGAAAGGAAAAAGGGTGATTCTGGTAGACGATGTCTTCACCACCGGCACCACAGTCAGTGAATGCGCCAGGGTCCTGAAAAAGGCCGGGGCCAACAAAGTAGATGTCCTGACTCTAGCCCGGGTAGTTTGAAAAAACCTGCTTTAGCATCGAGATAAAGGGAAGTTAATATTGGTAAGGAATGGATTGTTCAGGCTATACACTCAGTATCTTGAAATAACCCTCTTTCGTAGCGAGATAAAGGGACGTTAATATTGGCAAGCTGCCCAAGAGGCAAGGAGCGTGCTGTTCAGCCATACATCCGTATGCTGAACAGCACAACGACGCAGCATATTGGGCAGATCGCCAATATTAACCAGAGGTGATTTTGATGAGGGACACAACCTGATCCAGGAACAAACTCCGGCCAATGACAAAAAGGATCATCGACAGGATAGCTGCCGCCGGTACTGTGACAATCCAGGAAGTAAAGATTTTCCGGGCCACGGCCCGGTCAATACCGGTAAGACCACGGGCCAGACCAATCCCCATAATCGCCCCGACCAGGGTGTGGGTGGTGGAGACCGGCAAACTCATCCTGGTACAGACCAGGACGGTGGCCGTTGCGGCAATATCGGCGGCAACCCCTCGGGATGGGGTTAGCTCGGTGATCTTGGTGCCGACCGTATGCATTACCTTATAACCATAGGTTGCCAGGCCCAGGACGATGCCGCCACCGCCGAGAGCCAGGATCCAGAACGGCACCCCGACCTTCATTTCGATAGTGCCGGTCTGGATGATGTGAACTACTGCCGCCAAAGGACCGACCGAGTTGGCCACGTCATTGGCGCCATGGGCGAAAGCCACCGAGCAAGAACTGATAATGACCAAAGGCACGAAGATCTTCTCGACCTCCTCAAGCTGTTCGGAAATGGGCAGCTGGTCCTTGCCGTGCAGGGAGCGCTTTAAGCCGAAATGGGAGATGATGCCGAACATCAGACTGACTGCAAGGGCAATCGTCATGGTTACTCCGTCGGTCAACCACGGCAGGTCGCCGATTACATGCTTGAGCCCTTTATAAACCGTAGCCAATATTAGTATAGCACTGACCATGAAAACAATCACCGGCACAAAATAGACTGCGGCTTTTGCCGGTCTTTCCTGGCCCAGAATAAATTTGATGATGAACTTGAAGAAAATAAAGGCCAGGATCCCTCCGGCAATCGGTGAAATGAACCAGCTCGCAACTATCTGGGTCATCTTGCCCCAATTGACGGCATTCACCCCAGCCGCAACTACCCCGAATCCGGCCACCGCTCCAACGATTGAGTGGGTGGTGGAGACCGGCATACCGGTAGCCGAGGAAAAATGGAGCCAGAAGGCGGCTGACAAAAGGGCGGCGGTCATGCCGATTACGATCAGGGCTGCCGGTTCTCCTGGCTGCAGACCTGGCATCGAGGCCAAAACGGTTGGATCGACAATACCCTTCCGGACCGTATCGGTAACATGGGAGCCGACCAGGACTGCCCCGGCAAATTCACAGAGGCCGGCTAAAATAACCGCCTTTTTTATAGATAACGACTTGGAACCTACTGCTCCAGCCATCGAGTTGGCGACGTCATTGGCGCCAATATTCCAGGCCATATACAGGCCCATCAGGGCCACCAAAGAAATAACCAGTATATCCATATTCTTTAATCCAGGGTGTGTAAGTGAATATTAAACGGGAAATTATTTGACGATCATCATCCGGAGCATATCACCGGCATTTTCAGCCTCATTGGCGATCGAGCCAAGGGCCAGCAGGATCTTCTCATAAAAGATGATGTCGATCGGGGGGACTTCGTTTTCCAAGGAATAAATCTTTTTTGACAGTTTCCGAGCCATCCGATCTGCTCGCCATTCCTCTTCTCCCAGCCCGTCGATGATATCAAGAACCACCTGAGACTCGGCCCCGCCAAAGGAGACTTCGGCCAGGTTGTTAAGTTCGACAGCGGCTTGCAGTAAAGACCCGGTGACCTGGAAAATCTGCTCGACAAACTCGAAAAAACCATCGCTGAGACTGTTATGAATCTTGGTCTTGCGGAGGGTAAGAATAACGGCGAGATCTTCTACCTTGTCGGCGATCTTGTCCTGGCAGCGCAGGAAACTGTCCAACTCGTTCCGGTCAACCGGCAAAAAGAACCGGCGGGGCAGGCGGGAGCGGATCTCCTGCTTGAGCAAATCCGCCTCATATTCCAATTTCGAGATCCTGTCCTGGAGATTGTCGATCTCAATATAATTCTCGTGGGCCAAGGCCTCCATCAGGGGCCTGACCACTTCGACACATTCATGGACTTTCTTGGTGTGTTCGACGAGGGGACCGAACGGTGAACCGCTGAACAAATCCTGGATGATACTCATTTTATCCTCCCGGTAATATTGGGGCCCAGATTGTTAAATTCTCAGATAACGGATGAGGTTAATTTTCGGTTGTTTTTATCTAACTTCCTTACCCGGCGAAACTACTCCATGATTATCAACAATGCAATCTCCATTTTCATTTACTTCAGGGAAAATCTTTCATTTGTTTTTGCAGTTCGCCAAGTCCGGTAAGCGGCTTTTCACAGGCGTAGTTACGGCAGAGATAGAAGGTGGTTTTGCCCTCTATCATTTGCTGGTATTTCGTATATTCAGCCAGTTTTTCCAGCTTTTCACCTTCACTGCCGGGCGGGTGCAGGAGCACTACCTTGTGCGGAGAAAATTTTTCATGGATAATCTTCCTTGCTGCGGCTGTTTCCGACGCACCTATTTTCCCGGCAATAACAATCTCCCCGGTTGGCCCGAGCATGAAATCGATACCACTTAGGAACATAGTGTAGCCGGGCGGGTATTCCTCGGCATCAACCATTATTCGGGTTGCCATCTTTTCCGCCATTGCCAGATATTTATTATCAGTGGTGATCCTGGCCAGTTTTAAAAGGTTATGGAAAGCCACCGAATTGCCGGCCGGCAGGGCTCCGTCATAAAATTCCCGACTCGGAGCCAGCAGTTCCTCGTTTCCCTGGCCTGAAAAATTGAAAACGGAGTGTTGCCCGTCCCAGAAAAGATCAAACGTCTGCCGGGTCAAACCGTCCGCCAAGGCAAGATACTCAACCTTGAAAGAGGCCTCGTAAAGGTTCATCAGCCCATAAACCAGAAAGGCGTAATCATCCAGATAGGCCGGTAATGCA
>JBDLIW010000114.1:0-4715 GCA_039714695.1 Thermodesulfobacteriota bacterium
AGAGAAGATTGGCCGATACGAGTTGAGAGTCATCATTGATATTAGCCAGGACGATAAAACCAGCAGTCAGCAGGGGATTTATCTCATACCCCAACCCAGGGCTGCGTAGTCTCGATCCTGATCTGCGGCAGTAACCAGACTCCCTCCCGTCCCTGAGCCGCCGCTGTTCTGAAAATATTCCAGACGCCAGTTGAAATTATTGGCATAGAGTTTTTCGATCCCGACGGCCAACTTGAAGAAACTTTCCCCCGAACTTGTTTCAGGATCGCCGTAATGGCCCTCACCCCGCAGCACAATTTGCCCGAAAACATCACCCTGCAGCAAACCACCGGCAATTGTGTAGTCATTTACCGTACCGGCCAGAAACGCCCATTCATAGCCCGCCAGTTCCGCCGTAACCCGGCCCAGAAAAGAAGTACTCCGCCAGTCCGGCTCATACTGCCAGGTATCAGGAGATGCCGGTTCCGTATCATAGGAAAGTACCGCGAGCAACGTCAGTTGGGACAACTCGGCCAGCAGGATATCTCCACGAATTCCATCAACCCCCGGTTTATATGTCCGGAAAAATGTCTGGGGGGCAAAGGGCGCGAAAAAATCGTTGGGGGCAAAATAAAAGGTAGTAGCCAGATTTACCGGCTGCCGACCGACCGTATAATCGATCTTGCTGGTCCGGTACTGGAGTTGCAGGACATCTACCACCATCTCCGAACGGCTACCGGCCGTATCATGCTGCTCCCAGGTAAGAAGGCTGCTGCGTTCAACGTCAACCGGGATCAGGCCGGCAATTGCCGGTTCAAAGGGAGGCTTGGAGCGGGTGCTCTGCAGGATATTGGCGGTCAGATGGATGTCCTCCCCATGATCCGAATCGAGCAGGATACGCAGGTCGGCTGTCCAGGGGAGGTCTTCTCCCTCCCTGAATATGGTACTGAACGGGGGATAACTGACATAACCAGCCCCAAATCCCAGAAAGCCGCGTATTTCGAGGGCAGAATCATCCTGCCGCTGCTCATAAAAGCCGTGGGAAGGTGGTGGGATCAACACGGTGAACAGCAACAGAAAAAACCAGGCAACAAAATGGTTCACTGCACCACCGTCTGATCACTGGCCAGTTCACCATCTTTAAGTCTGATCAACCGGCGAGCCCGGCTGATCACCCTCTCGTCGTGGGTGGAAAAAAGAAAAGTAATATTCTTCTCCCGGTTGAGACGCTCCATCAGGTTAAGAAGCCCAGCGGCATTGGCCGAATCAACATTGGCGGTCGGTTCATCGGCCAGGATTATGACCGGTTCCGGGGCAATCGCCCGAGCAATGGCAACCCTCTGTTGCTGACCGCCGGAGAGCTCATCCGGTCGCCGGTCGGCCAGGTCGGCTATCCCGACCTCTTCCAGAACTTTCATGGTCCGGTGATATCGCTCTTTTTTTTCTACCCCCTGCAGGGCCAGGACAAACTCGGCGTTCTCAAAGGCAGTCAGGACCGGGACCAGATTATAGGCCTGAAAAACAAAGCCGATCCGATCCCGGCGCAAATGAGACAATTGAGTACGAGACAAACCGGAAAGATTATTGCCCTCAACCAGAACGCGACCGTCACTGGGAACATCCAGGGCACCGATCAGGTTGAGAATCGTTGTTTTTCCTGATCCTGACGGCCCATAAAGGACGGTAAAATCGCCCCGGTGAAGCTTGAGGGATAATTCCTTAACCGCCCTCACCTCCACCCTGCCCTCTTGGTAGACCTTGGACACCCGGTCAAATTCAACTATTACTTCATTGGTTGCCATCTCTTCCCTTTTTCTATGATATCAGTAGGTTATATGTTTCTAATACTGTCCACCGGCGCTATCCTCCCAGCCTTGAAGGCGGGGAAAATACCGGCAACCATGGTCAGCCCGAAGACTCCGGCCGCTATGGCAAGCGCACTTTCTTTAAACAGCCTGAACTTCAGGACCGGATCGACCAGCACACCGCTGGTACTGTAGTCATCTCCTATCTGGCTGCTGAAATCAATCCCCACGTTGACCATGTAATAGTACCAGGGAGAAGTGATCAGCACTCCCATCAACAGCCCGACGATACCAATCAGGCAGGACTCGGCCAGAACCATAGTGATTACCTGACTGGGGGACATGCCTACCGCCATCATCATACCGAACTCACGCTTACGCTCCAAAACGCTCATCATCAGGGTGTTAAGGATGCCTGCCGCGATCAGCAGCCCCACCAGAAACTGCATCAGATAGTTGCCCGCCCGATCGATGGCAATAAGACCGGCCAGTTCAGCCTGGGTCTGCCGCCAGGTTAAAATTTCCCGGTCCTGCCTTGGGATCAACAGCTCCAACCTGTCGCGCAACGAATCCGCCCGCCGCTGATCGACAATGAAGATTGAGACCAGAGAAGCTTCTTCCTCATCATAATCAAGCACCTTGCGCAGCCGGTCGATCGGCAGCAGAATAATCGAACTGTCAACCGTATCTTCTCCGGTCCTGAAAATGCCACTGACCCGGCTGATACCGCTGACCATGTCTCCGGTCCGGTCGGTGAGGGTGTAAATAAGTTTCTTGCCCAAAGCCAGCCGCAATTTCTCAGCCATTTTACTGCCGATCAGCACGCCCCGTGACAAACCTTCACCAAACAGTTCACCCTCGACTAACGATCTTATGAAAATATTATGCTCACTATCCTCAACTGCCGGGTCGATACCGATAACCTGACCGCCGATACTCTTGGCGCCGCTGGCGAACATGGCCTGGCCCATGATCCTGACATAGGCGCTCTCAATTTCGGGCAGCATCAGGACCTTGTCTCTGATCTCTTCCGCGCCGGCCAGCCTCCTGGCCAGAGACGGCGTGTCGTTAAACCCCGGAGGTTCGATGGCCAGATGCCCCAACCCCAGAGTGGCGCTGGTGTTGATCATATTGGTATATGAATAGTCCCCGGAGGCGGTAAAAGTGACCGAGAGCAGAACCCCGAAGGCCACCGAAAAACCGGTTATCAGGGTGCGCCTCTTATTGCGAAGCAGGTTTCGCCAGGCTATCCGGAAGGACTCGGAAAAGTTCATCTCTTTACCTGTGATATATTGCCTGCAGAGGCCTGATCAGGGCAGCCTTGCCGGCGGGATAAATGATCGCCACCAGCGACACTGCAAACAGGACCAGGACCGGAGTTACCACCGAGTCCATCGTTACCCGGCAGTACCATAAAGGATCCAGAGCAACACCGGCAATGGAGGCGGAAGTTGAGGCCAGCGAGGTCAGGTCGACCGGGTGGGTCTCACAATAAATGGACAGCGGTACCGCCGTGACCAGGGCCAGAGTTGAGGCAATCAGCGTCTGAATGACCGTCTCCATGGTGATCAGGGAGAATATCTGCCAGGGCGGGACTCCCAGCGCTTTGATGATACCGAACTCATGGATTCTCTCAAATACACCCATCAGCATACTGTTCAAAGTCAGGATCCCCACCGCCGTATAGGTTATGAAGAGCATCAGCAATAACGAAAATTTCGAAACATCAAGAATCCTGGCCACCACCGGCATCAGCTGCCGCCAGTTCATCACCTCAAGACCGGGCATCAACCCGGCGAGCTCCACGGTGCCGGCCTCCAGGTCTATAAACTCGGCGGGGTGGTGAATGGCTATCTCGTGGATTCCCTCCGGCATAACCATCAACTGCCGAAAAGCCTTATCGAGCATGAAGAATCCCCCCCGATCAATCCCCTCGCCAACCGATTTTAAGATTCCGCGGACCAGATAAAGCTCATTGGCCATCGAACCGTCCGCCGCCTGGCTGACGATTACCACTTCACTGCCGGTCTTGACCCCGAGGATTTTGGCCAGTCGGCGCCCGATAACCACTCCGGCCGGATCGATAGCCGACAGCCAGGAACCACTCAGCAGATGCTTGTGGATCTCGGTAACTTCCTTTTCCAGATCGGTATTAACCCCCCGCATCATCACCCCTGCCGACGAGGACCCGGCTGCGGCAAGGCCGAAGCCATACAACCTGGGCGCTGCGTTGAAACCCTTTTGCTTAATCGCGCCCAGAAGCTCGTCTGGATCAGCAATTCGCTTATAAAGATCAGGATCATCCCGGTAACCCTCGGCATGGACCTGAAACTGCCCGGTCTCCATGGCAATGGCGTTTTTCTCGGTGGTATGCAGAAGGCCCTCCATCAAGGTGGCATAGAAAATCATGATGAAGCCGGCAAAGGCCATGGCCGAAATGATCACTCCGCTGCGATGACGATATCGCCAGATATTACGCAAGGCCCAGGTTAATATTTTCATCTCTTCCCTTTTGTCGGGCTGATACTTGTAACTTTCCCGGAATAAGCTCGAATATCATCCACTATACAGAATTGAGGTGACAGGCTGAAGAGAAATTCAACGGCAACTTATAATTTTCCGGGCAAATCCCTCGATTTTGAACGCGAAACAGCTATAATGTCGAACACATTATTGAAGCTCCCCGCAGCAGGTAAGGGAGTATGCGACACTCCGAGCTACGGGGAATCTCCGTATGTAAGGAAGTTGACTTATCAAATTCGCTCGCTAACCCCGTGGCAAGCCGCGAGGCATGTGCAGCAGAGCAAATGCCCTGGGGGTGCACCCGCTGTTCATGTTCAATGCTGTCCCCGAAGGACTGGAAAGGTAAGCCGCCCCACCGCTTTCAGGGATCTTTCCGGCTGGGAAACGATATGACCTGGGCGGAAGGGG
>JBDLIW010000115.1:0-4645 GCA_039714695.1 Thermodesulfobacteriota bacterium
TCAGCAACGAATTCCACACTAGTACCCTGTAAAACCTAAACCAACGCATATTGCTTGCTATTTAACGCACCAACTGCGTTGCAACTTCCGTTGCGTAGCGCTGCTATGAAACAAAAGTGCGCCTTGTTGGTACGCCAAATCCCTACGCAATCTTGCGATACTTTATGTATTACAGGGTACTAGGCACAAAAAAGGGCCCTGCAAAAGCAGGGCCCTTAAGAAAAACGCTATTGACGGGTAGGAATTACATGTCCGGCTCGTCGTGACAGAGGCTGCAGTCCTGGGAGATGACTTTGCCACTGTTGTTCTCGTGTTCTTCATCATGGCAGCGGAAACAGCCAAAGTTGGTATCGGTGAACTGGTACCCGCCATAATCCTCGCCACGATGACCAAGATGGCCCTGGTAGGTAGACCAGCCAACTTTAGTCTCCGGAAAGACATTGGCCAGGTAACCATCCACCAGATAGAGACCGACTTTCTCGATATCGTCACGGTACTGCTGCATGGCCTCACCGCTTCTCTTGAACTGCAGCTCCATCAGGGCCGGACCGATCTTTTCGGTAGCCTCGTCGCGGGTAGCATATTCAGCGGTAATGGCGGCCAGGGAGTCTTCCCTGATCCCTGGGATCTCTCCGTTAATGGCCTTGCTCAGCAGACCGAAGTCAACAACCTCTTCCGGCATATCATAGATATGAGTGGGCCGGTTGTGGCAATCGATACAGTCCATGATCCGCCATTCCTCGGCAGCACCTTCCGCCATCTCGATATCACCTTTGACAAACTCATCATGGCTGCCGTCGGGACGGGTAACCCGCACCTTGGCCATCTGGGTGCGCTTGGCGTCAGCGGCCAGGTACTCGACCTTGACATCCTGGGAGACATGCCAGTGGATACCCTCGAATTTACTGGTTTCAGGATTGCGGCCGCCGATATGGAGGGCAATTTCTGTAACCGATGGGTCGGTCTGATTATCATTGGTAAAGTGCTTGAAGGTTTTGACTTTTTTGCCATGGAATTTTTCAGGCCAATGACAATGCTCACAGGTATCACGGGCCGGGCGCAGATGTTCGACCGGCGCCGGAATCGGTCTGCTATAGCTGTCGGTTACAACCGCCACCACCTGACGCAGCCCGGAAATCTTGGCCCGGACAAACCACTGGGCACCGGGGCCGATGTGACACTCAACACAGGCAATCTTGGCATGCGGGGAGCGCTGATAAGCGGTGTACTCCGGAGCCATGACCTGATGACAGACCACCCCGCAGAAATAAGGGGAATCGGTGAAGTGATAGCCTTCATAACCGATCAACCCCAGGATGGAGACATTGATAACGGTCAGGGAGATGAAGGCGATCAGGAATTTCCGATGCCGGTGATCACTGAGGTTGATGTGCAGATGCTCACGCGGAATCCCGAATTTATGCCACTGGCGACGGCGCAGAAAACCGGCCATCGGGATCAGCAGCAACCCGGTGACCATACCACCGGGCAGAACCATGTAGGTAAAAACATTGGCATACGGGTTGGAGATCAGCCCCAACATATCGAAAATCAGGCCCACGACCATCAGGGTAATACTGACGGTGGTAAGGGTGACGCCCATCAGGCCGAGGGGAGACCTCCACATGCCGCGGATGATAAAACTCCACGGATTCTTGTCCAGACTACCCCCTGATTCCTTCTGTTCTGTTTCGTTCTCAGCCATTTTCTCTTCTCTCCTTGTCCAAAAAAATTAAATAAGTAACTCAAAACAAACGGGCCCTAACGACTGGCCCTAAATTATAAGCTTATGATTTGTTCCTGGCCTGAATCTCTTCCGCCTTCTTCATGGCCTTGATAAAGATCTCACAACTTTCACAAAGGCTCGGCTCCCTGGCACAATAGGCCTTGGCCCGCTGCCAGCAGGGCACAGAATTATCGACAAAGGCCGTGCAATTTTCGCGAATTTCCTCCGGGCAATCCTTGATTTCCCAACAGGGGGTCAGTTCGAGCAGCTTCTTGACGCCCGGGATGCTGATCCCTTCATCATGGATCAATCTCCGCAAACAACGGACCCATTCAATATCGTCATTGGAAAAAAACCGCTTATTGCCCTGCCTGGAAGGTTTAAGCAAACCTTCCTCCTCGTATATTCTCAACGTACGCGGATGTACATCAAGAAGTTTGGCAGCCACACTGATCGGAAAAATAGGTCTGTTACTCTCAACAGGCATTCTGCTCAAGCCCCCTTATATCTTATTAAAAAAGCAGAACCCGATTTAATTGAAAATCGGATCGACAATATAGCACGATAAATATTTTTTTAAACAAAAAATTATATAAGTTGTTGAAACCCGGAAAAAAACGATTCTAACTTCCGCCAGGGCAAACCGCACCCAGCCGACTATCCGCCGGCAGCCAACCTGTTCCACCTGCCCATGACAACGGAACCGACCGCCGCCAGGATTCCGAAAGAGAGGACACTCAGCACCAGGGGTATACCTGAAGTATTGAACAGATCAACCAGGAAAACCTTGAGACAGGCGATAAGTCCCACGGCCACCGCTACCCAGACAAGTTCCAGTTTCCGATTTCTGCTGCCGATAAGCAGCAACGCTATCGCCCCCAGGCGTAAAAGAACCGACCTGCCGCAATAGATGGTATTAACCGGAATCTCAAGCAGTCTGACGGCAAAAATATCGACCAGCAGCGAAGCAAAGAAGTATACGCCGGCAACCCCTGCCAACAGCAGAGGTATGGCAGCATAATCGTGGCTGTCTAATTTAGTGACCAGAGCCCCCTCCGGCATCGGGTTTTTCCGCGCCCAACCAAACTGGAGCAGGGCCATCAGGGCGAGAGAGGCCGCCGCCAGCAGGGAGGCTTCAGGAGCTACCAACTTGCTAAGGCCAAAAACCCCGGCCATCATACCGATCCAGAGGACAAACAGCTGATAAAGATAGGAGATGATCCTGATCATCCCGCTGTTACAGCGCCCGGACAGGCGCAACAGACCATACGCAGTGACCGACCAGAAAGGTATGGCCAGGGCGATATTACCTACCACCGCCGGCAGGGCCATGGCCAGCATCAAAGCCCCCGCCACAACCGCCCCGCCAACTCCTCCGGCCCGTCCGGCATCTCTGGTGGAGAGCTTCCAGCCCACACCGACATGAAGCAAACCGATAACAAGGGTCACGAAACCGTGCAGCCATCCTTTATGCCAGAGACCGTTAACAACCACATTGGCGGCTATAAAGATCAGGATCATATTCAGTGAGGGGAGGATGGCGTCAAACACCCCCAGCTCAGCAGAGCCGAAATATCTCCGCAGGTAGACAGTAAAATAAAAAAGCCCGTAACAGGAGAGCAGGGGCAGCAACCAGCCGATACCAATATACTCCGGGAGGACTTCCCCTCGCTGCAGGGGCATATGCCCCTTAAAAGCCCACAATGCCCAGAAGAGCATGGTGATAATCGTCACCGGCCATTTCAGCTTATCCACCAGCCGGCGCTCTATGGCCACCATCAGGACCGCGTTTGCCGCCAGAATCAAGAAGCCGCTCATCGGAAAATTAAGTTGCGGATAGCCAAGGACCAAGGCGGAAACGGTTAAGCCGATCAGGGAGAAGGCAAGCAGTTTTCCTGCTTGATACCTGAGGCCGACAAAGGCGGAGAATCCCAGCGAAAGAAAAAGCGCCGCATAAGCGGTAACCGCGGAGATTGCCCCAAAGCGGCTGTATCCTTCGACAATGATCGAGTAATACAGCAGAAAACCGCAAACCGAGAAAACCGTGGCCAGCATCTTTTCCCGGCTGTAAAAAAAACAGCCCGCACCCCCCAGTCCCACCGCATAGGCAAGGCCAAGCATGGACCCCGCTGTAACATTTATATATCCGTAATCAGTGACCGTTCTGAGAAGCAACGCAAAAACCATGATAAAGCAGACCGAGGCCAGCTTCTGAAGAAGCCCGCCCTTGCTGACCCATTCGCTTATCCCCTCGCTGGAATCGACCTTGAGGAAGGGGTCGGGCTGAGCATATTCTTCATTTGCACGGGCACCGCGCCTGGTGTTGTCTGTGGTCAGGGCCAGTTTGCCGGCAATTTCCTCGACTCTTGATTCCAGAAAATCCAGCCTTTCCATGACCACCGAAAGGTCAACACTATTTTCCTTACTAGCCATGCCCATCCATAAAACCTCTGATTTTTTTCGTTTAAGAGTACCAGGGCAGGATGTTATCTGATATAAAACTTACAGGAATCCTAACACTCAAAAACTTCAAAATTCTGCAAAGTAAAAAATGGCAGGAAAAGAGAATCGCCTATTGATTAGCGTACCACATTGTGGTATGGATAGTATCAATATGAAATTCCGTTGTCAACAGCAAATTATTTACAACGACGTACCGTAAAATTCTTTACCTTATATATGTTTAAGGCAGTACGAAAGGTAGTTGCCGGCAAACTTTCCGGCGCATCTTTTTTTAATAGTCGAGGAGGAGTTTTATGAAAAATTTCCAAAATTTTATTTCAAAAAAAATTGTTTTTATGCTCTTTTTGCTGTTTATCAGTTTGCAGGTTATGACAGCGCAAACAGGAGCTAATTTAAAAGGGACAATTCATGATGTGAGGGGAAATGCCTTACCCGGAGTTTTCATTTCTCTTGAAG
>JBDLIW010000116.1:0-4579 GCA_039714695.1 Thermodesulfobacteriota bacterium
TGGTAATGAGCACGCCGCTTGTTGAACTTTCCAGCTCTTCGTGCTGCAAAAGAGGGTCGTCTAAAGAGAAACGGTCACCCGGCAGATGTTCAACTTCAACATAATCGTCATGTCCTGGGATCAAAACCCTTCTCCAGGCAACCACACCTGTCTTGTCGACAAAATGCATGGAGTTTATTTCCAGATATTCTAAAAGATTTTCAGTCAGATTTGACTTGAGATATTCTTTGTTGCCGCCCTGAATAAATTGATAGGTGTCGTCCCGGGCCGACCAGTCAAGGACAAGTTGATTGACATGGTGGATTTCCCGGGCGAGTGTTGCCCGAAAACGGACCATATCAGTCCGAGCTCTTTTCTGATCGATCTTCTGATAACTCGGATAAATTATAAATCGCTGGATCGCGTTGTCCAGGCCCGTGAAGAGCCCGATGACAACCAGCAGGATTATGGTTATTTCTTTTTGCAGTGACATCTAAGTTTTTTTCTCTCCCCCTTAACAAGCATAGAAAAATTAGATAACATAACCTCAGCGCAAAGGCAAACCGGAAGAAGGCATCTAAATATGGTTAATGATTGGCAGGGGTCTGCCGTGGATCTCTTGCTTTAAATATATCACGCTGTAGTACGATAATGATTATTATTTGCGGAAAGCAGGCAGCCAAAAATGAGCAAAAAAAATATTAACCGTATACTCATCATTCTGGCCGGCATTATCGCGATAACCCTTTTCAGGTATTTCGATCTCGGTCAGTATCTGTCCCTCGGCTACATCAAGGAATCCCAGGAATATTTCCGCCAGTTGTACAGTGAACACCGCTTGACGGTCATCACTGCCTATATGGCCATCTATATTGGTGTGACCGCCTTATCGCTGCCCGGGGCGGCGGTAATGACCCTGGCAGGTGGCGCCCTTTTCGGCCTGATGGTCGGGACCATCGTCGTCTCCTTTGCCAGCACCATCGGCGCCACAATTGCCTGTATCGTTTCCCGTTTTCTTCTGCGCGACTGGGTACAAAAACGCTTCGGCGACCGCATCGAAACGATCAACGAAGGCATCCGCAAAGAAGGCGCTTTCTATCTTTTTACGGTCAGACTTATCCCGGTTTTCCCATTTTTTGTCATAAACCTGCTGATGGGCCTGACCAGGATGAAGATCTTTACCTTTTTCTGGGTATCGCAATTGGGGATGCTGGCCGGAACCATCGTTTTCGTCAATGCCGGCAAGGAACTTGCTAAAATCGATTCGCTGCAAGGTATCCTTTCGCCGGGTCTGCTGGCATCATTCATTATTTTGGGACTATTCCCGATCACCGTCAAAAAACTGATGGAGCTTTACCGCCGCAGGTTCAAAATCGAACAGAGGTAAAGAAATGACAACATACGACTACGATATCGGCATCATCGGCGGTGGGGCCGCAGGCTTGACCGTTGCCTCCGGTGCAGCCCAGCTCGGCGCCAGGACCCTCCTGATTGAAAGGGAAAAAGAACTGGGCGGCGATTGCCTCCATTTCGGTTGCGTTCCCAGCAAGACCCTGATCAAATCCGCCCATGTCTTTCATCTGATGAAGAATGCTGCCCGGTTCGGTCTTCCCCAGCCGGAAGTGGGGGTGGTTGATTTTAGGCAGGTCGCCGATCGGATTCGCTCGGTAGTGGGCCGGATTCAGGAGCATGACTCGGTTGAACGGTTCTGCAAACTTGGCGTCGCCGTTAAATTCGGGGCCCCATATTTTACCGATGAGCACACCATCGATCTTGATGGCAGTGGTATCACCGCCAAAACCTGGCTGGTGGCCACCGGCTCATCGCCGGCCGCTCCGCCACTGGAAGGACTTGATCAGGTTCCTTTCCTTACTAACAAGGAAATCTTCTACCTGGACAAACTGCCGGAATCCCTGATCGTCCTGGGTGGCGGGCCGATCGCCATTGAAATGGCCCAGGCCTTCTGCCGCCTGGGCTCCAAGGTTACCGTTCTGCAGCGCAGCGCCCAGATTCTCAGCAAAGAAGATAAGGACATGGCCGATATAATACTGAAGACCATGGCCGATGAAGGGGTGACCTTTCATCTGGGCTGCAAGCTTGTCCGGGCGAAAGATCTGGGAGACCGCCGGCAGGTGACCATCGAGGATGCTGGGGGTAAAACCGTCAAGGTCGAGGGCTCCGAGATTCTGGTTGCCCTCGGGCGTTCGATAAATGTGGAGAATCTCGGTCTCGATAAAATCGGCGTCGAGTTCGACCGCAAGGGCATCAAGGTGGACCGCAGACTGCGAACCAGTCAAAAACATATCTATGCAGCCGGAGACGTGATTGGCGGCTACCAGTTCACCCATGCCGCCGGCTACGAGGGGGGAATCGTGGTTAGTAACGCCATCTTCCATCTGCCCCGCAAAACTGATTACACCTGGATGCCATGGTGTACTTATACCGGGCCGGAACTGGCCAGTATTGGTCTGAACGAAAAAATGGCCCGGGGTGCCGGGCAGGAATACCGGGTCTGGACGGAAAACTTTGCCGACAACGACCGGAGCCTGGCCGAAGGAGAGGAAACCGGCAAGGTAAAACTGATCCTCAACAAAAAAGGCAAGCCGTTAGGGGTCCAGGTCCTGGGGCTCCACGCCGGAGAGCTGCTCGGAGAATGGGTGGCCGCCTTGAACGGCGGTTTGAAATTATCTTCACTGGCCGGCGCTGTCCATCCCTACCCGACCCTCGCCGAAATCAACAAGAGAGTTGTCGGCTCAACTTACAGCGAAAAGATCTTTTCCGACCGAGTCAGAAAAGTTCTCAAGTTTCTGTTCCGCTATCAAGGCCGGGCCTGCAAGCCCGAAGATATCTGAAAATCTTTTCGCTGAACCTGTAATCGGGAAATATTATGAAAAACCGTTACCCTGCCCTGCTGCTAACCTTAATGATTCTCTTCTTTTGCCCGGGTATTCTCTCGACCGCCTCCGCCGAAAACTTTGCTTTCGGACTTTATCAGGAATTTCTGGGCCGCTATGCCCGCCCGCACCAGCAAATCGCCGGAGTCGACCTGACCGGAGTCGATTACCAGGCAATAGCCAACGAAGCCGGGCAAGCTGATTCATCGTACAGGCTATTGCTGGAGCATTTCTCCGCTTATAACCCTGCGACTCTTTCTTCCAGAAATGAGAAACTGGCCTTCTGGATAAACGCCTACAATCTTGGCGCCATCAAAATGATCATCGACCATTTCCCCACCGACAGCATCAGGAGCCGAAAAATAAACTTCTTTAAAAATCCCTGGGGGAAAAAGATCATTAACATCGGGGGAAGCAACTATGCCCTGGCACAGATCGAGCATGAGATACTCCTCGGTCAATTGGCCGAACCCATGGTCCATTTCGCCATCGTTTGCGCTTCGGTAAGCTGCCCGGATCTGAGTCCCGAGGTATATCATCAGGACAGACTTGACGGGCAGCTCAAAAAACAGGCCGCCTTATTCCTCAACAACAGGGCGAAAGGGCTGCGAATCGACCGTGGGCAAGGAATAATCTACTTTTCCAGAATATTTAAATTCGACACGAAGACCTTTCCGGACGGGGCCATCTCTGCCGTGGATCTCATCGCCCCCTTCCTCTCCGGGAAAGACCGTTCATATCTGGAAGACCGTAAATTCAGAGTCGAATACCTTGATTACAACTGGAAGCTTAACTCGGCAGGAAAGAATGATTAACTTGTAGAAAAAAGTAATGTTGAAGATTCCCGCAGCAGATAAGCGCAAGACTTCGAGCTGCGGGGGAATGCACCCCTAAAGGGCATAAACATATCGCTTTGCATGTTCAAAAGGAACCCGATGACCAGGATACAGAACTGCTGGGAGTTCAAAGAATGCGGCCGCGAACCGGGCGGCAATAAAGTCGAGGAGTTCGGCGTCTGCCCGGCGGCAGTGGAAGCGAGCGCGGATGGGATCAACCGCGGCAAAATGGGTGGCCGCATTTGCTGGGCCGTATCCGGCACCTACTGCCGGGGAGAAGTCCAGGGGATCTTCGCCGCCAAAATCACCAGTTGTGCAAGCTGTGCCTTTTTCCAGACCGTAGACCGGGAAGAAAATAATATTCTTGAGCAGACCGAGAAATTCCTGGCCAAAAGGGACAAGGATAAGGCCCCAAAAATATAGTTAGCCCGAATATTTCATGAGTATTTTTGAAAAGCTGTCTTATCGTACTGTACTTGTGAGGCAAAGCCTTAGCCCATCGTAAATTTCAAGGTGACAGTTTGTACCAAGTGAAATACGTGCGGTATTTTCAAAACTACTCACCCTTCGGGCCGACCGATATATCCGTATAGTCTACAGGGCAAGGCTAGCAGCATACTAAAGTATAGCTGTAGGCCTTACCCCTTGCCTATCGAGCTTCCCGCAATCGGGCATCTCAACCGGTGAAATATCCGGGTTACCGCAATTCCTTCTCTTTGCGGGCGATCAGCAGCAAATTCTGCCGAGCCTCTTCAAAACCCGGCTCAAGGCGCAGCACCTGACGGAAGTGTTTCTTAGCCAGGGCAAAATTGCCGGCCCGGGCGTAGGTCAGCCCCAGATTGTTATGGGTAAAGACATCTCCCTGGTCAA
>JBDLIW010000117.1:0-4555 GCA_039714695.1 Thermodesulfobacteriota bacterium
GTGTCATGTGGACATCCAGGAAGTCCGGAGACCGGAGGCAGATGCCCAGCTGGTTGCCGAAAATGTTGCCATGCAGCTTGAGCGCAGGGTCGCTTTTCGCCGGGTCATGAAAAAGACTGTTAACATCGCCTTGAAGTTCGGAGCGAAAGGTATTAAGATCGCCTGTTCCGGTCGGCTGGGTGGCGCTGAAATGTCGCGCTGCGAGTGGTCCAGAGAGGGCAGGGTGCCCCTTCATACCTTGAGAGCCGATATTGACTACGGTTTCGCCGAGGCCAAAACCACCTACGGTATTATCGGGGTCAAGGTCTGGATATTCAAGGGCGAGATTCTTACCGAATCCGAGCTGCAAGTAGAACAATAGATTTCAGTTAGATAACTAGAATATAATCCTCTGCTTTTACGAGACTAAGACATGTTAAGTCCTAAAAAGGTTAAATTCAGAAAGTGCTTTAAAGGACGGATGAGAGGCGCTGCCCATCGCGGCTCCTCCATCGAGTTCGGTGAGTACGCAATTAAAGCTGTTGAGTGCGGCAAGATGAGCGCCCGGCAGATTGAGGCAGCCCGTATTGCCATCACCAGAAAGATGAAGCGTGGCGGTCAGGTCTGGATCAGAGTTTTCCCGGCCAAGCCTTTGACCAAGAAACCCGCTGAAACAAGGATGGGTAAGGGTAAGGGTAGTCCCGACAGCTGGTGTGACAATATTAAACCTGGCAAGATCCTTTATGAGCTTGCCGGTGTTGAGGAGAGTGTGGCAGTTCAAGCCTTGCAGTTGGCGGCCGCTAAACTCCCGTTTGCAACCAAGGTAATTAGCAGGAGTACAACGATATGAAGGCCAGTGAATTACGCGAGTTAAGCGTTGAAGACCTCGCGGTGAAAGAAAAAGATCTCGCTGAGGAGTTGTTCAAGCTTAGTTTTCAGCATGGGATTCGGCCTTTGGAGAATCCGGCGAAGTTGGCCCAGTTGAAAAAAGATATTGCCAGAGTAAAGACCTTGGCCGGAGAAAAGCAAAGAGCAGAGTCGGCCAGCTGATTTTAGGGTTCTGGCGTAGCTGCAAAAAATAAGATTCGACAGGATAGTTGAGATGACGGAAGCAGAAAGCAGAAAGCATAAAAGGACCCTGACAGGGGTAGTGGTAAGCACCAAGATGGACAAGAGTGTTGTGGTTAAGACCGAGCGTCTGGTGCCTCATAAACTTTATGGTAAATTCATGCGTCGTCATGTCAAGTACATGGCCGATGATCCTGAGAACAACTGTAACGTTGGTGATCGGGTCATGATTGAGGAGTGTCGTCCGCTCAGCAAGAGGAAGAGATGGCGGTTGCGCGAGATCGTTGAGCGTGCTGCTTAGCCTTGGTGGGTGTTAGACGTTCGTTTTGCCAACCAGTTTAAATTTAAACATGATACTGCATAGTAGGCGGTGAAGTTATGATACAGACTGAAACAGTCTTGAATGTTGCAGACAATAGCGGGGCAAAAAAAGTCCTTTGCATTAAGGTTCTTGGCGGCAGTAAACGCCGTTACGCCAGGATTGGCGATGTTATCGTCGTCACCGTTAAAGAGGCGATACCCAACGCAAAAGTCAGTAAAGGTGAGGTTTTGAAGGCGGTGGTTGTCAGAACTGCCAAAGAACTGCGTCGGATGGATGACACCTCCGTCAAATTTGACGACAACTCTGCGGTTCTGCTCGGTAATGCGGGAGAACCACTCGGTACCCGTATTTTTGGTCCGGTGGCCAGAGAGCTTCGCGTCAAGGGATACATGAAGATTATATCTCTGGCCCCCGAGGTTTTATAGGGAACTGATTTGTCATTGGTTCCCAGGCTGGTGCGTGGAATAGTCGTCATATTCTGCGTGATTTTGAAACAGGCATACAGAAATAGGCTTCAGGATGAGAAAAATAAAGCTTAATGATCAGGTTGAGGTTATCGCCGGAAAGGATAAGGGCCTTGTTGGTAAGGTTATCAGGTCCTATCGCGATAAAGATCAGATCATCGTTGAAAAGGTCAATATGATCAAGCGGCATACAAAACCGAATATGGCCAACCAGCAGGGTGGCATCATTGAGAAGGAAGCCCCGATCGATGTGTCAAATGTCATGCTGCTTTGCCCTAAGTGTTCAAAAGCAACACGGGTCGGGTCAAAGGTTCTGGATGATGGCGCCAAGGTTCGGATTTGCAAGAAATGCGGCGAATCAGTTGAAGCCAAGGCCTGATTGAAAAGGTTAATGGTTTTTGGAGATAGTAAATGGCTGGAATGAAAGAGCATTACCACGATAGTTGCGTACCGCAGCTTATGAAAGAATTTGGCTACAGCAGCATTATGCAGGTGCCGAAGCTGACCAAGGTCGTTTTGAACATGGGCCTTGGCGAAGCCGTGCAGAACCCCAAGATCGTCGAAGGGGCTGTTAACGAGCTTACGGCTATCGCCGGCCAGAAGGCCGTCGTGACCAAGGCGAAAAAATCGATTGCTACCTTTAAGCTTCGTGAAGGAATGCCCATTGGTTGCCGGGTGACTTTGCGTGGCGAGAAGATGTGGGATTTTCTGAGCAAGCTGATGAATGTGGCTTTGCCCAGGGTTCGGGATTTCAGGGGTGTTCCTCCAAAGTCTTTTGATGGCAATGGCAATTATGCCATGGGCATCACGGAGCATATTATCTTCCCGGAGATAGATTACGATGTGATTGATAAAATCAAAGGGCTCAATATTTCCATCGGGACTTCTGCCCGGACAGACGATGAGGGCAGGTTTCTGCTTAAATCCCTGGGAATGCCTTTCAGAAAATAACTAGGAGGAAGAGGGTTGGCTAAGAAATCTTTGATCGCAAAAAGTCAGCGCAAACCAAAATTCAAGGTTCGGGCTTACAATCGTTGCCCGCTTTGTGGCAGGCCACGCGCTTTTATCAGGAAATTCGGTGTTTGCCGGATTTGTTTCCGGAGCTTGGCCAATAGTGGCGAGATCACCGGGGTTACCAAGTCAAGTTGGTAACGGTAGGATCGTTTGCAGTAAGTATAAATTGAGGAGCAAGAGTTATGGCAATGAGTGATCCCCTGGCCGATATGCTTACCAGGGTAAGAAATGCCGGCATGGTTAAGTTTGAAAGCGTTGATATCCCGCTTTCCAAGGTGAAGGTCAATGTGGCCAGGATCCTGAAGGAAGAGGGTTATATTATCGACTATCATATTGATAAAACCGGACCACAGGGTACCCTGCGGGTCGATCTCAAGTATGACCAGAACAGAGACAGGGTAATCACCGGTCTGCGCAGGATCAGCAAACCGGGGCGTCGCGTTTATGTTAATGCGGACAATATCCCCAAAGTGTTGAGTGGATTGGGCATCGGCATTATCTCCACTTCCAGGGGGGTATTTACCGACCATCAGGCCAGGAAGATGCGGCTGGGCGGCGAATTCCTCTGCGAAGTCTGGTAATTATTGATTTAAGACCTAAATAGACATTGGAGAAGATTCATGTCCAGGATTGGCAATAAACCTATATCTGTCCCCGGAGGGGTCAAGGTTGAACTCAAAGGGTCTCACGTGAAAGTGACAGGACCCAAAGGGACCTTGGAAAGGGACGTCCGTCCCGAGATCAAAGTAGTCGAGGAAGGATCGGAACTGCTTATTAAGTGCAACGACGAAAGCAAGCGCACCAGGGCTTTCTCCGGGCTCTTCCGCTCCCTTATTGACAACATGGTTATCGGGGTGGAAAAGGGATTTCAGAAAAAACTGATTGTTGAAGGTGTCGGTTACCGGGCCTCTGTGGCCGGGAAAGTGCTGACCCTCAATGTTGGCTACTCAAATCCCGTTGAATTCGGTTTGCCCGATGGCGTCACTGCCTCAGCGGACAAGTCGGATATCACCCTCGAGAGCATTGACAAAGAACTGCTTGGCCAGACTGCTGCTAAGGTTCGCAGCATCCGTAAACCGGAGCCTTATAAAGGTAAGGGGATACGTTATGCCGATGAGCGGATCGTCAGGAAGGCAGGAAAGGCAGCAGGTAAATAGAAGAAGTCTGGATGCGGTTCCTTCGGGGTCATGTTCAGGTGTCAGAAAAACATTTAATTTTATCAGGCAAAGCAATGGCGAAAACAAATCCGAAAACAATTGCCCGCCAAAAGCGGATCAAACGGATCAGAAAGAATATAAGCGGCACCGGCGAGTGTCCGCGTCTACGTGTTTTCAAGAGCGCCAAGCATATCTATGCTCAGCTTATTGACGATGTGGCCGGCCACACCCTTGCAACCGCTTCCACTCTGGAAAACGGGACCAAAGAGGGAAAAGGCAAGTTAGACCCGGCAAATAAAGTCGGGACTAATCTGGCGAAGAAGGCCAAGAAGCTGGGTATCGAGAAAGTGGTTTTTGATCGCGGTGGTTACATCTACCATGGGCGGGTCAAATCACTGTCGGAAGGCGCACGTGAGGGCGGCCTGAAATTTTAGTAAGTCGTCAGACGCAAAAAAACCAAGATAAAAGATTGGGGGTGTACCTTGCCAAACTTTAAGAAAGATAATATCGAATCCGAGTTCATTGAAAAGGTCGTATTCATTAACCGGACC
>JBDLIW010000118.1:0-4544 GCA_039714695.1 Thermodesulfobacteriota bacterium
GACTGCACCGGCGCCGGGGTGCCAAAGAGAATGTCGCTGATGTCAGTGGCAAGCATTGAGCCACCCCAACCATCACCTAGCGCTACTCGCATCGCTTGCATGGATTTCTATTTATTTGATGGGTTGCACGAGCCTGGATCGCACAGCGGTCTTGGTTCCTGATGGTTCCCCCTCCTTCGCCCTGATGGATTTTAGTAATCCTCCCTCGATTGACCCACCGTCTCCCGGCTGGCACCACAAAACCTTCCGTCGACACGAACCGATGAAAATTTCATTTGTTTCGAAGGATGGGCTGCCCGCAATCCGTCTCAGCACCGACAACAGTGCATCAATGCTCTTTCGAAGGGTGGATGTGGACCTAACGCGCTACCCGATCCTCAGCTGGAATTGGTTCATCGAACAGCCGATCGCCAGCGAGAAGGACGAGATGACCTTCGCTGGCGACGATCATCCCGCCCGCATTTTTCTGCGTTTTGAATCCGTCTCGGGGAAGGCTCACTCGATGGAGATCATCTGGGGCAACAGTGCCCTCCGCCGCGGAGACTGGAAGCACCTCAAGTTCTTCGGCCTTTTCTCCTTTCCGCACTACACGGCCAACGGAGGCGACGACAACGCCGGGCGTTGGCACCGTGAACGTGTCAACCTGAGCGAACTCTATTCCACCCTCTGGGGAGATGCCCAGGGAGCACGTCTCGTAGATCTTGCCTTGTTCTGCGACACTGACCAAACGGGAGCCAAGAGCATAGCCTACTTCGCTGACATTCGCGCAGAGGCTCTCCCCTAGATGTAGTAGAACGGGGTCGGACCAAGTCAACTGATTGATAATCAGTTTAATTAGTTCCAAAAACGGGCTGTTTTCAGCCTTAGAGGACTCTTCTTGATGGTGAAAAGGAACATTAAGAGGAGAGTGTTTAGCAGCGTGTTTTTGATAACCTCACTGATGGTGGTTCTGATCCCTGTTTTTACCGGCACTCTTTTTTCATACTATAATTTCCAATACCGTATTAATATGTTTGTTAGGTGACTTCCTGTTGGTTAATGATGGAGAAACTATGAAACAGAAGGTTTTTTGATACTCATCATGCATGATAATAAGAAAGAACCGGACGAGAGTAAATCCTTTACCATTCAGGAAACAGCCAGCCATCCAGGAATAAAAACGACAAAGCATAAGTGTCCGCGCAATTATCCCAGGACCGACCTTGTATCCCTTAATAAAATTTTTGATGAAAAGTTAGAGTATTTACCTGTCAAACTGGCGACCAGTAACAATGGTCAGTGCAATGGCATGATACTTGACATCAGCGAAAACGGGTGCAAGGTGGCAGTTTCAATCCCTTTGCAAGAGGGGGAGGTGGTAATGGCCGGATTCATCGTCAACAAGCGGATCATCACAACCAAGGCAACAGTCAGGTGGATTACCCCTCATGGTGGCGTTAATCTAGTCGGTATTGAATTCTCAGAGATTGCAGATGATACCAGAGAGTTTTTAAGGGCTGTCAGTGCAATCGCCAAGCTGGACATTGTAGAAATAACTAAAATGAAGCAAGCTTTGGAAAATTCCCAAAAATCTTGAATGGTCTCCCTGAATGGTGGTGGTTCTGATCCCGGGAGCGACCCGGCGGAAATGAGGAATGCTATGGATTATGAAGTTAATAAAGTGGAGATGGATGGAGAGTTCAAGGTCTGTCCGGAATGCGGATACAAGGATGGCTTTCATTCCATGTTTAAAAAAGATGGGGAGATCACCAGGTGGTTTTTTATCTGCCCCTCATGTCATAGTGTATTTGATATAGGGATGACTGTTGATCTGCAGCCATCCCTGTAGATTGCTTCGCTTCGCTCGCAATGACGTCTTTTTGCAAGAAGTTTTCGATACTGGCTTAACCGCAGGCCCCTTTACGGATCAGGGGAAATTAAGACGATTTAACCTGGCCGGATAAAGAGAGTTATGTCGATGATACCTGCTTCCCCAGTTGACAAGGTTGGCTATTATTGCGGCCGTTTCGCCCCGGGTTTCTTCGGAGAGCCGCAGAACTCCTTTACCAATCTGGCTTTTATCGCAGGTGCTGTTTTTGCCTGGTATGTCTGGCGTAAGCAAAAGGATCGCGACCGCTGGCAGCTGCCGTTGTTCGCTTTGGCCGGGTCAATAGGCGTTTTCAGCTTTATCTTCCACAGTGTTCCTACCCGCCTGACCCTGCAGCTTGATCTCCTGCCCATTCAGCTTTTCGGGCTTGCCTACCTGGCCTACATCGGTCGCTGCTACCTGCGTCTCTCCTGGCCTGCGCTTATTGTTTTGCTCGTCGGCTTCTTCCTGGCCCGGCAGTTGTGGATCGGGATCACGCCACGCGGGGCTCTGGGTGGCGGTATCAGCCACGTGCCTGCGGTAGCGGGCATCTTCTTTCTCGGTCTGGTGTTGCTGAAAAGGGGGATCGGGCCGGGCCGCTGTTTAATTGCTGCCGGCGGTGTTTATGTCCTGGCCCTGTTCGTGCGCGCCTGGGATCTTTACCTCTGCCCGGTCTTTCCTTTCGGGGTCCACTGGCTCTGGCACATCTTGACTGCCCTTGCCGCCGGCCTGCTGATCTACGGCATTGCCCGCACACCCCCGCATAAATAAAAATTAATCTGATTACCACTATGTCTCAGCCTGTTTTACGTTAAAATCGTGCAAGTCATTGCGAGGAGTACCCTGAAGGGCATAAACTCCGCGACGCGGCAATCTAATGAAACTCCCTCGGAAATTTCTTGGAAGCTAACTCCCTGAGATTGCTTCACTTCGTTCGCAATGACAACCTTTGGCTGAAATTCGATGGTAATCAGATTATCTTATAAATGAAAAACCTATACGGAAGGCTTCAGTACGATCCTGATAATTCAGCAGACTCTCAGCCAGAGCGTTCACATACTGAAAATGCAGATAAATGTTAATATTCTCAGACAGATAATCGCCCACCGGATAACTAAGATCGGCCTGCACCGACCCTCCCTCTTTCGCCCAGCGCCAGTTTGAAATAAGGACCAGACTGTCTGCTTTGCCGAGCGCCAGATCGAGTTGAAAGTAGCCGCGATAATCTTCCAGATCGGGATTTTTTTCGCTGTTATCGATATACGCCCACACCTTGGGGGACACCGCAATACCCAACTTTGACTTAGCACTGTACAAAACAAAAACCGGGCGCACATAAAAAATGTTCGTGCTTCTGGATAGAGGCTCCGCCTGGCCGTTTGATTCATGCCTGAACCCCGTCTGCACAAAAAAACCCTGCATCCAGGAGGGACGGGCGCCAATATTCCTGCTCAGGTGAAAAATCTCCGGCTTGTAGCTGGTGTCCTCAAAGGGTAGCGAATCATCCTTCAGGTTCCAATAGGAGGTCTGGGTATAACCGAAATGCAGCCCCGCCAGCCATGACTGGTTCTTCGCCGCCCACCCATCTTTATCGACAAAGCGATATTTAAAGCTGTACTGGAACTTGCTTTTCTCCGGATCGGTCCCAACCAGGAAATATATCGGCTCATAGGCGGAAATATTTGTAATGTATGGCTGGTAGAGATAAACCAGGGAGTCAAGGGTCTCGTAAGCCCTGGCGTCTTCTTCTCCTCCAAGCTCGACCTGCACCTCCTCTGCATAAGCGTTGACGCTGAACAGCAATAATATAATTGTGACTAAAAATTTCATCATTTCCCTGTAAGACGTTTCAATTCATGGTCATTGCTTCTTCAAGATCACCTCTCTTCTTAGATATAATCCATTTCCCCGAAACAAAAAAGGCTTTGCGATTACTCGCAAAGCCTTTGAATTTTCTGGTGCACCCGGCAGGATTCGAACCTGCGACCCCATGATTCGTAGTCATGTACTCTATCCAGCTGAGCTACGGGTGCTGATATGGAAGGAATCTCTATAACTCAATTTCGCTGATTCATCAACCCAAATCGTCCAAAACCCACCCTTCGGATTTATCGTCTGACTTGTCGCTTAAGAACCTGCCCAAATCCGCCCCTGAAGGGTACTGGAAAACCTGGAGGCCAAACTCCGGCATCGAGGCCAGCAGATGATCAAAGATATCGGCCTGGATAGCCTCGTAATTGGCCCAGGCCTGATCGTTGCTGAAAACATAGATCTCAAGCGGCAGCCCCTGGGAAGTCGGCTGCAGGTGCCGGACCAGAAAGGTCATCTCATGATGGATCTTGGGATTGGCCCGCAGGTAAGCGACCACATAGGCCCTGAACACCCCGACATTGGTCTGCCGGCGACCATTGACATCACTCATGGTATTGATCTCGTACCTTTCGTTATAATCGTTTATCTCCCGCTGCCGGTTGACCAGGTACTCCCTCAACAGATCAATCTCTTTAAATCTCGCCATCATCTCATCGTCACAGAACTTTATCGAGTTCATATCGATGTTGATCGCCCTCTTTATCCGGCGGCCACCCGACTCGGACATGCCGCGCCAGTTCTTGAAAGAGTTTGAGACCAGGGCATAGGTGGGGATGGTGGTGATGGTCTTGTCCCAGTTCTGCACCTTGACGGTATGGATCGAAAC
>JBDLIW010000119.1:0-4536 GCA_039714695.1 Thermodesulfobacteriota bacterium
CTGACGATGCTGTACAACCATTATGCCATTGTCTGTACTGAGACGAGAGTTGTTTTCATCAATGTCAATCCCAGGGTTACCAACTATACCCATTACCTTTTTCAACTCCCATATAATGAAATTAAAAACGTCAAAAAGGGGATGCTTTTCGGTCGTTTGATATTTAACAAAAAGCAGGGTAAGCGGCGCCTGTTTAATGGCGTGAAAAGGAATTTAATGAAAGAAGTCGCAGAGTTTGTCTCGGGAAAAGCAGCAGCAGCCCCGGCGGGTCGAACCGGCGGACTCCTGGAAAACCTCTGCCCTACCTGTTTTACACCACTCAAAAACGGTCTTGCCGGCTGTTCCGCCTGTAGTGCTGTTTTCAAGTCACCTAAAAAAGCCGCCTTGCGCTCCTTGCTGCTGCCGGGCCTCGGGGATATCTATCTGGGCCATAAATTACTTGGCTCTTTTGAGCTTATCGGCGCACTTGTCGTCTGGTTTTTTGTCTTTACGATTGTTTCGTCAGGGGAAGAAGGGGGTTGGATGATCGCGCTGGTTCTGTTGGCATTTGTTAATGGTTTTGATGGGATTATGACGTATTTTATGGGCCAGAAGGGGTACCTTTTAGAAAAAATCTAGCCGGATATTTTTTACACCCTTTTTTACTTTCGGTGTTGAAAGAAGGCAATAACGCAAACCCGATCCCGTTACAAAATAAATAAGGAAAACTGGCCGGCCTGCATAGTTCAATCAACATCAGCTACCGGATCAGCCTTGAAATGGTAATCTCCGAACAGAAAATAATCCTGGTTAACATCGGCACCCATGACGAGGTTTGTTAGGAATGCCTGATGGGTGTTATATAATGATCAATAGACGCTGCTCTCGGGATTAAAAGCTTGCCAGGCGAACCAGAAGGCGAAAAGGTGGGGGAGGGGGTTCCCTTTGTTGTCCGCAACCTCAACAACTTCTCCGTCATCATTCAAGCTGATCCGGATTGAGACGCCGTTTAACTGGTCCTTGATCGTGCCCTTTTCTTTCTGCAACTTTGCCAATGGATAGGCCCTGGTCCTGCCGTTTATCTCGATACCCAGGATTCGGGCCTTGGGCGGCAGGTCTTTTCGGACCTTGCCGACCGGGAACCAGATCGTGCCGATTCGGTAATACCCTTCATACGGATCTGTTGCATAGTCCCGGACGTAGCCGGTGTCGGTGGAGAGGACCAGGGTGGTGGGGTTCTTCTTCCGCCAGGTCCGCCACTTAACCCGGCTGGATCTGATCTGCGAGAGTTTCGTCCCGACCATTTCCCCCGAGATGGCCTGGGAAAGCAGCTGGGACCAGAGGCTCTCCGTCTGGTGATCGTAGAAGAGGACATTGCTCTTGTAGAGCCGGCCGGAAACGCCGAAGGTGTAAATCTTACCGTTTATTTTCCTGGAGTAGACCACTCCGGTTTGGGTAAGCGGTCAAAAGGTGACCGCGATGGGCACCCCGCCGACGGTGTCGTTCACCACTTCATGATGGTTCAAGATCTTGATCGGGTACGCCTTTGTCTCCTTGCCGATCTTTACCGCGATCACCTGGTCTTTTGCTTTTAGGAAATCGGCCTCGCCGGCAGCAACGAATTTGGGTTGCAAAAGGGCGGGGATGCCATCCTTGGACGGACCGCCGGAGAGGATCTCTCCCCGCGGGATGATGGTATTGTCCAGGTTAAAGCCGCTCAGCAGCAGCAACCCGGCAATGAGGAGAAGAAACTCGATCCTTTTACTCATATCACCACCTCACCTTTAGCGCCATTTACTAAAAACTACCCTGGAGACCGCCGCCGAAACCGAATTCAGAATGCCATTTGCCTTCCAGGGAAAGATGCCTTGTCAGCTTATACATCAGGCCGACGGCCCCTTCCCATTTTTCGAGGCTGTCATACTCCGCTTCACCCTGGAGAGCAATCCTCGGAGTCAGCTCCAGCTCTTTTTCGAAAATGATCCTGGACTCGTCTTCGCTGTCAAACCAACCGGTTGTTTCGATATTCAGGGGCAAGAGATAGGATAAGCCGATCAGCCCGACGCTCTCATGTTCTTCGGAACGAATACCTTCACTCCTGCCCCCGATAAATAACGAGGTGAACCGGTTCAGATACCAGCCTGCCGTGGCGATTGCTTCCCATTCCTCTTCCTCTACTTCCTGCCAGCCGGCTTCCCACGATGCCTCAAGCATTATCCTGGTATTGGCTAAGGCCAGAAACCCCTCGGTCATATTGCTCAAGGCTTCCGCTTCGGCCCGAAAATACCAGTGGTCCTTGTAAAGCCCGGGCCGGACGGCCTGGACCTCTTCTTCGGGCCTGAAATCCTGATAATGGACCAATCGGGCCATCCCTGACTTCATGTGGTAGAGCAGGTGACAGTGGAAGAACCAGTCGCCGGGCTCATCGCTATAGAATTCGATGACCGTGGTGGACATCGGCGCGACGTTTACCGTGTGTTTTAAGGGCGCGTGATCATCCTGGCCGTTGAGTACCCGGAAAAAATGACCATGGAGGTGCATCGGGTGGTGCATCATGGTCCTGTTGATCATGATTAACCGGACCACTTCACCTTCCCGAATCAGGATATGGTCGGTTTCCGAGAGGGGCTTATTGTTGAGCAGCCAGACGTAACGTTCCATGTCGCCGTCCAGGGTAAGCCTGATCTGCCGGATCTCTTTGTCTGTCGGAAAAGCTGTTGCGACCGGTGAGCGCAGTTCACCATATGGCGTCCAGGGACGTAATTTGCCGCCATCGGGGGCCAGGTGGCCCCGGGAGGCGGCATCAGTGGTCAGGAGGCCGAATCTTGTGCCGTAACTTCGGCCACCCTGCGGTTCGCTCGCTCGCCTGCGGTGGGTGTCAGCGGCCGGGGTCATAAGATGATCTTGAGCCATCTCTTTTTTTTCTTCGGACATCTCCCGGGCCATTTCCATGGTCGTACCGGTCATCTCTTTCTGCATATCGGTCGTGGCCGGCATAGTTGATTTACCCATGGCCGAGGCTGGAGGCGTCATCGCCATTTCATGGGAATCTCCATTGCCCATGTCCATCCCGCTGTGACCGGACATTTCCCGGCCTTCGCCATGTCCCATGTCGTGCATGGCGGCCATCCCCGGCTTGTCGAACATCCCCATGTCAACCATCCCGTCCGACATGCCCATGCTGCCGGCCGGGGTAAGGGCGAACAGTGATGAAATACCGGCCCGGTGCATTGACTGGTAAACATCCGGCTTGGGTATGTCCTCAGCCGGATGTCTCATCCCTGAACCAATCCAGGCCGAGGTGTGGGCCGAACCGTCATGGGCTGTCGCCCGCAGTTCATAGGCGCCTGAGCCTGGAACGGTGACCAGGACATCGTAGGTTTCCGCCACCCCGATCAGAAAACGTTTTTTGTCGATTTGCTCAACCTCTATACCATCGGCACTGACGATGCTCATCGGCCCGCCGCTGAATTCCAGGTGAAAGTAGGTGGTCGCCGAGCCGTTAATGATCCTGAGCCGTAAGCGTTCTCCGGGTTTGGCCTCTATGGTTTCTTCGGGATTGCCGTTGGCGAGAAAATAATCGTAGGCCACGTCGGCTATATCCATCGGCGGCATCCGTTGCAGCTCCCGCCGATAATAATCACCGAGCCGGCCCGCTTTGATGGCGCCGAAGATGCTCTGGGCCGAACCCTTTTCAAGGGCATACCATTCGCTCCCTCTCTTGAGTGTTTTCAGCACGTAATCAGGGCTGTCGGTAGTCCAGTCGGAGAGTAGTATCACCCGGTCCTGGTCCACCCTGATCTTTTCTTCCTGTGGTGCGATAACGATGGAGCCGTACAGGCCACGCTGCTCCTGCAGGCCGGAATGGGAATGATACCAGTAGGTGCCGGACTGACGAATCGGGAACTCGTAGGTGAAAGTTGCACCCGGTTTGATGGGCGGCTGGGTGATCAGCGGTACTCCGTCCATTCCCGGCGGCACCAGGATGCCGTGCCAGTGGATTGAAGTGCTGACCTCCATCGAGTTATGGACCCTGATCTTCGCCAGATCTCCTTCGGTGAAATAGAGGGTCGGTCCGGGAATATGCCCGTTAATGGTCATCCCTTCAGCTGTTTTGCCGTTAATGGCAATATTCTGCCAGGCAATATCCAGATCGTAGTTGGTCGTTTGCCCCCAAGCGTTTGCTGAGAGTTGCCAAAATGCGAAAACTGCAAGGAGGAACGGGATAACTTTTTTCATGTCAATTCTCTGATTTTTGGGTTCCGCAAACCACATTACTTTTCTTAAGATTCCCGGCCGGTTTCTCTTCATTTATATTTTTCAAAATACATTTTTCTGATCGGCTCGGACCATAATGACTGTATATACGAAATAGTTGCGAGGATTTCCTGCTTGTTGAATTCGTTGCCGAAAGAGGGCATTGGCGAATCTTTAAAGGGTGGCCCCTTTTTAATGTATTTGAAAAGATACGAAGGGGAGTGGTGCCAGGTATGGGCCGTCCCGTTCAGGGCCGGAGCTATCCGGACCTTGTTTGAATCCCAGCCGCCAGCCCGCCTT
>JBDLIW010000120.1:0-4516 GCA_039714695.1 Thermodesulfobacteriota bacterium
ACGGGGTGTCGGCCCGGACGGAACTGGATCAAGGGACTTTTCGCGACCGGCTGGATGAGATAGTCGATAACGAGATACCTATCTTTATCCATCATGAGATCGGGGAGCTGCGGGAGGAGAGTCTTGATAGCGGTACCCTGAAGAAATTGGTTGCCACCTACCCTGGTTCGGCCATTGAATTGACCGCCAGGGCGCTGAAAGATATTCTGGCCGACACCCATCAGGATGGGATGTTGAGCTTCATCATCAACGAGCGCCGCGCAGCCTCTCTTGGCTTTTATCTCGGCTTTCTTGATGGCATGCGCAAGGTGCTCTTCCCGGAGATTATTGAGTCCTTCAAAAACTTCCCTGAAAATAAGGATTGGAGCCTGATCGAGGATGCGAGGTCGGCCTGCCGCGTAAAGAATCTCTCGCGAGCCGCATTTTTGCAGGAAGCAGTGCAGTCCCTGGAATGGGAAGATATCCAAACCGTCAAGTGCAGACTGGAACAGAAGCTGCTTTCCCCGCTCGGGCTGTAGTGTTTTGTTGGCAGGCAAACAGTCTGGCGCGATTGATTATCTTTGGTATACTACCTGACCAGTATCTTCGGCATTTAATGACAGTAAATAAATAACTATACGGGGTGAACGATGGAAGTGTTGACCGGTTTTGTCAGTTATATCAATGGTATAGTGTGGGGGGTGCCGATGCTGGTCCTGATCGTCGGCGTAGGTACTTTCTTGATGATCGGCCTTTTCTTTATGCCCATCCGCAAGTTGGGTTATGGTTTTCGGATGCTCTTCAAGGGGCGGGAAGAGACTGGAGAAGAAGGAGAGATCAGCCCTTTCAATGCCCTGATGACCGCCCTGTCGGCGACCATCGGTACCGGTAATATCGCCGGGGTGGCGACTGCTGTTACGGTGGGCGGCCCTGGGGCGATCTTCTGGATGTGGATCACCGCGGTAGTCGGGATGGCAACCAAGTATGCCGAGGCGGTTTGCGCGGTCAAGTTCCGCGAGGTTGATGATAACGGTGACCATGTCGGTGGGCCGATGTACTTCATCAAAAACGGTCTTGGTCCCAAGTGGGCCTGGCTCGGTTTCCTCTTTGCCCTCTTCGGCGCCTTTGCCGCCTTCGGGATCGGCAATATGGTCCAGTCCAACTCGATCGCTTCAGTTCTGCAGGAAAACTATAACATTCCCAAAATGGCCACCGGGATTATCCTGGCGGTGCTGGTTGGGGCGGTGATCCTCGGTGGCATCAAGCGAATCGCCAACGTCGCCGGTAAACTGGTGCCGTTCATGGCGATTTTTTACGTGGCCTGCGGTCTGGTTATCCTCGTTCTTAATATCGGTCAGGTCCCGGCTGCCTTCGGGGAAATCTTCAGTCAGGCCTTTACCGGCACCGCCGCCGCCGGCGGTTTTATGGGGATGGTCATCAAGGGCGTGGCTCGCGGGGTCTTCTCCAACGAGGCCGGACTCGGCAGTGCCCCCATTGCCCATGCGGCAGCCAAGACCGATGATCCGGTCAGGCAAGGTACCATCGCTATGCTCGGTACCTTTATCGATACGATCATCGTCTGTACGATTACCGGTCTGGTCATCGTCATCAGCGGCCTCTGGGATGGTGAGCCCACCGGCGCGGCCTTGACTTCCCAGGCGTTTGAAATTGGGCTGCCCAGTGTCGGCAGCCACGGGGTGTCGATTGGCCTGACCCTGTTCGCCTTCACCACCATGCTGGGCTGGGCCTTCTATGGTGAGAAATGTTTAGAGTATCTGTTTGGCACCAAGGTGATCCTGCCTTACCGGATCCTTTGGGTTATCGCGGTCTATACCGGCACGGTCTTGAAGCTCAGCTTTGTCTGGCTGCTGGCCGATACCTTAAACGCCCTGATGGCGATCCCCAACCTCATCGGCCTGCTGCTCTTGAGTCCGGTGGTCTTCAAGATTACCAAGGAGTATAAGTTTAAAAACTCTTAATACATTCAGTTAGATAGAAGTAAAAAGGGGCTGCCGTCATTAATGACGGCAGCCCTTTTTATGGTTCATCACGGAAAAGAGTGGGAAATCAACAACAGCTTCATTCAGTGTCTTTTTCTTTTTGTTCTTTTCCCCCATTGTCACGTAGCCGAGCAGCGGAAAAACGAACGGAATAGCGCGACGGTAAGCGAAGACTCCGACTGTCTGAGTCACGCGATAGCGTGGCGAGTTTCCGCAAGCGCCCGTTCGTTTTGAGCAGCGGAGGGAAGGGCGAAGCCCCAAGTGGCTGGGTGCATTTCTTTGGTTACTTTCTTTTGTGTACGCAAAGAAAGTAACAAACAGGT
Source organism: Thermodesulfobacteriota bacterium (assembly GCA_039714695.1). Classification (GTDB taxonomy): domain Bacteria; phylum Desulfobacterota; class Desulfobulbia; order Desulfobulbales; family JAGXFP01; genus JAGXFP01. Next base: position 2,303 of record JBDLIW010000120.1, read on the forward strand.
TATTGGAACACAGTACGTGACATGATCTTCCACGGTAATCCGTGATGAACCTAAAATTTTGACATAGTTTTGAAAGGCGGGTTCATTAATTTGAGCCTGCCTTTCTCTATTTTGTCCAAAAACCGGCAAAGGTGAAATCTAAGGGGCATTGTTTATGGCGAGGGGCAAGTCTGCTCTTGGCTCTTGGCCAAGTGGTGAATTTGGGGTCAAATCTTTATTCGTGACATTTACTGCTGTTTACTTGATCGATCTCCTACTCATCGTTCTCGTTTCTTTTTGAGAAGGTTCCCATATAGTTTGTCCGCACACTCCGGGCAGATGCCGTGGCTGAACTCCACCTCTGAATTATCCCGGATATAGCTCTCGATCTGGTTCCAGTAGCCGCGATCGTCCCTTACTTGCTTGCAAGAGGCGCAGATCGGCAGGAAACCACTCAACAGTTTTACTTTATCCAGAGCTTGTTTATGTTCGGTGACTTCCTGCTTAAGTTCTTTTTCCACCTGATGGCGCTTGTCGATTAATTGGATGAATACCCGGGCCAATTGACCCAACTCATCATTTCTTTGTGGTAAGGTAATATTTTCCAGCTGCCCCTCCCTTATCTGCTCAACCTGATCGCTGAAGGTCAGGAGCGGCGTAATTATCATTCTGAACAGGAACAAAAAAATCCCGGAAATATACGCAACCAGCGCAATAAAGAGGACGACGATCATCATGTTTGCTCTGGCATGCAAGGTATTAATTTTTTGCTCGGTGAGGTTCTTTAAGGCGGCGACGTTCTCACTGATCTTCATGATCTCATTGCGGACTTGCTCCAACAGGGGAGGAGCAATTGGCTGACCCGGGCTTAGATTGTCAACCACCCGTTCGAGTCGGACAAACGACATCTCCATGTTGATCAGCTCGGCCGGTTTACTGGCCTCGGGCAATATTTCCTGGAGTTGTCGGCTTATGACAGGGATATCGTGAAGATGCGCCCGTAATGAATCAACGTCGGCCAAGTCGAGGAGGATATCGATTGCAATCTCGTGGCCGGCATGATTGATCATTTCCAACTTGGTGACCGTTTGATAGAGCCGGTAGTCAGCCGATCGATAGACGTGAAAAATAATGATTACGGCGATCAAGATTGCGAGGGCTAATGAGGAGAAGATAATAGTCTTGGTCTTAAGGCTCATGGGGCCTCGATATTGTAGCCATGTTTTCGGAAAACCTCTTTGCCGTTAGTGATCAGATAATCATAGAATTCTTTGGCCGCTCGTGGCTCACGGGAAGTGGTTAACAAGCCGGCAAACAATTCATCCCGCACCATGTATGGCTTTTCCAGAGGAACCACGACCAGCCCCCGGCCTTCGGGGGTAGCGGCCATGACATCCCATTCAATTATCGCATCGATGCCGCCTTTCCTGTACAATTTGAGGACGTCCTGGCTGGAGGAACCGTAAACCACCACGTTTTTCAGAATATCCTGCCCTTTTGGATGCTTCTCGATCACATTTTTCGTAACAATCCGGCCAAGGCTGGCCAGTTTAGGACTAGACATCGCAATGCGCACCCCCGGTTTGGCCAGATCAACCAAGCCCTTTATCCGTTCCTTGGCTTCGGGAGCAACCAGGATCGACACCACATGCCAGGCGATGAAAGTGCTCTCTGCGACCAGGCCTTTTTCAGCGAGGATCTCGAGATTTTTTTTGTCCCCGGGCAGGAAGATATCGCCGGTGTTGAATTTCAGGATATAATCCCGCAGGATAGCGGAACCATCATACTGGGTCTGGACCTTGATGCCGGTTTCCCGTTCGAAATTTGCGGCAATCTCGTTGACCGGCACCTTCATGCCTGCACCTGACAGGAACAGCAGAGTCGTTTCCTGCCGCCCCCTGAAGGAAAAGAAAACAATGGCCGCAGCGATTACAATAATCGCAATCAGATAATAATAGTGAGATCGCATCACAACCTCCGAACCTCCGACCTTTTTGAATGGTAAAGAATGTAAAATACTATACCCCTTCTTCGCGGTCAAACCTGAAGCGTTTGGGGGCAGTGTAAAGTAAAGGTAATGGCGGCAAGTCTGCTTTTGGCTTTTGTCTGGTTTGGGGGTAATTCCGGGAACACCATAGAATGGCGCTAGTTTAAGCATTGGCAGCGACATATTTACTGCGATGCGGAATTACTCTTATCTCATGCCTCGGTGCGGTCATCAGTTGGTAATTTTTC
>JBDLIW010000121.1:0-4506 GCA_039714695.1 Thermodesulfobacteriota bacterium
AGCCAACCTGCCTATACATCGTGCCGGCGATGGAAACACCGCCCAATCCGGAATTAATAACACCCTGGAGCCAAATGGTAGGCGCGGACGGATTTGAACCGTCGACCTCTTGCGTGTCGGGCAAGCGCTCTAACCAACTGAGCTACGCGCCTATACAGGAACTCCGATCCGGCAATCAAAAGCGGCCTCGGGCCGCCTCCAATTCTGGAAACACTAAGCGCGAATCAATTAACAACATTCGCCTTGCCTGTCAAGGATAAAACCGTACAATGATCAATTGCCAATGAACAGTGAACATGCGTTGCAGGCTACCAGTTTCAGCGACCACCTAACGGTCAATTGATCATGGTCAATTGTCCATTGAAAACTGCAGGCCGCTAGTCCGCCTCTTTGCGCGATTCAATGGCTCTCGCCAGGGTAAGTTCATCGGCATATTTGATATCCATACCCATGGGAATACCGCAGGCCAGCCGGGTCACTTTGACGGGCAGCGACTGCAGGCGGCTGATCAGGTAGGAAGCGGTCGCTTCACCCGGAACGGTGGAACTGGTGGCGATCAGCACCTCACCAACCTTCTTCTTCCGCACCCGGTTCAGAAGCGCATCGACCTTGATCTCCGCCGGCCCCACCCCGTCCATCGGCGAAAGGGCTCCGTGGAGAATATGGTATTGCCCCTTGAAAGAGGCAACCTTCTCGATTGCCAGCAGATCGGCCGGTTCCTCGACCACACAAACAAGCGATGGATCGCGACCCGGATCACCGCATATCCCGCAGGGGTCCGTTTCCGAAAAAGCAAAGCAGTTGGAACAGAGGCTGATGGCTTCATGGAGATTGGCCAGATCGTGGGCCAGATCATGGGCTTCAGCGGCCGGGCGGCGCATGATATGCAGGGCCAGGCGAGTAGCGGTTTTCTTGCCGATACCCGGCAGGCGGTTTAAATCTTCTATCAGCCGGGCCAGGGCCGGAGGCACTACATCCATTATATCTCTCTTGTCCTATAAAATTTGGTCGAAGTTTTCTTGATTGATATTCCCAGGCACATAGCGGGCCGAGGTGACGGAAGATCAAAGGAAGAGGCTGTCTCGCTGTACAATTAGTACGCGAGACAGCCGATGACACCTGAGATTTCGTTATATCGGTTTGCGACTAGCCACACTAAAACAATCCTGGGATATTCATCCCGCCCGTTAGCTTGGCCATTTCCCCGCGGATCATTTCGTGGGCTTTTTTCATAGCATCGTTGACTGCCGCTTTAATCAGGTCATGCAGCATCTCCGGGTCGTCGGGATTGATGACTTCGGGCTCGATCTTCAAATCGACAATCTCGTGCCGACCGTTAACGGTCACGGACACCATCCCCCCCCCAACGGTGGAAGTAACCTGCTTGTCGGCCAGTTCGTCCTGCACACCGGCCATTTTTTCCTGAAAATCTTTGGCCTGTTGCATCAACTGCTGAAAATCCATCAACTTTCCTCATCCATGCCTGTCTTTATTTCCCGGCTTCGAGGGCCGGTTCGGACGCTTCCGGGATGACCATTAAAAATCTCCGCCGTCATCTGGACCAGCGGATCCCTGGTCAGGGCCCTTCTTTCTTCCTGGGGGGCTTCCAGTTCTTCACCCTTACCACCGTCAACATTGCCGGTGCGGGTCCTGATTTTCACCCGCAGTTCCCGCTGGAAAAAATCCTGGGCAAACTCGGTCAGGGTCTTGAGGTTATCCGTCTGCTGGAGGATGCGGCAATCAGCCGTATCATCATACCGAAGAAGCAGTTCATCACCCTCAACTCTCGGCAGGGCGCTCATCTTGAGAACCGGGGCCATCCACCCCTTGCGATCTTTGACATATTCGACGAACTTGTCCCACTCCTTCAGAACATCCTGTGGCGCCTCATCCACAGAACCCGCCGCCGGGCCGGAATCATCCAATTCGGGACCACTGGGGCCGGTCGGCCCGTCAACCGTCGGTTCTGCGGTAAATGCGGGAGAGCTCTCCGAAACCTTAACCGGTTCCGGCGCTTTAACCGGCTTTACTTCTTCGGCTATTACGGGCTCAGGAGTTTTTTTTTCCGGCGGGGGCGCTGCATCGCTGTCCCCGCCTCCCGAGGCCAGCAGTTCGTCAATCTTGCCGATCAGCTCGGAGATTGGCAGAAGCTTACCGCCCTGGACCGCTTTAGCGAAGGTCATCTCCAGGACCAGGCGGGGATGCGGAGCATACTGCATTTCACCCGCCCCTTTCAGCAAACGCTCAAAGAGATTAAACAGGGATTCCTCACTATGCTTACCGGCAAGTTCGGTCATGGCCGAAAGCTGCCGGTCCGAGCCTTCGATAAGTTCGGCAGGGCTTTTCGTTTCCCGGCAAACTATCAGGCTTCTGACAAAATACAACAGATCGGTGGTAAATCTCTTTAAATCGGCCCCGGCCTGGCAGGCCTGATCAAGGACCTGCAGAGCTTCCCCGAGATTTGCTTCCAGAAGGGATGCCCCCAGCCGCTCGAACACCTGGCTGTCGACCAGCCCGAGAACCTCGCGAACATCCTCATCGGTCATTTCATCTCCACCGAAAGAGAATATCTGGTCGAGCAGGCTCAGGCCGTCCCGAACACTGCCGGCCGCCTCACGGGCAATCATTTCCAGCGCACCGTCGGAAATCTTTACCTTTTCAGCCCCGGAGATTTTTTTGAAAAACTCAAACAGCTCGTTAAAGGGAACCCTTTTCAGTTCATAGCGCTGACAGCGAGAGAGAATAGTTACCGGAATTTTGTGCAACTCGGTGGTCGCAAACATGAAGATCACATGTTCGGGGGGTTCTTCGAGGGTTTTCAGAAGCGCGTTAAATGCCTCATTGGTGAGCATATGAACCTCATCAATGATCATTATCTTGTAACGGCTCTTGGTGGGCAGAAAACGGATGTTTTCCTTCAGGTCGCGAATTTCCTGGATACCGCGGTTGGAAGCACCATCAATTTCATGGAGATCAATGGCCGAGCCCGCCTTTATCTCACGGCACGACTCACATTCATTACAGGGAAGGTCGCCTTCCTGTTTTTCACAGTTGAGGGCCTTGGCCATGATCCGGGCAAGGGTAGTCTTGCCCACTCCCCTGACACCGCTGAACAGCATGGCGTGGGGAACACGGTTACGGCTGATGGCATTCCTGAGGATTCTGACCACCGGGCCCTGCCCGACAACTTCTTCAAAATCCTGCGGCCGCCATTTTCTGGCAAGAACGAGATAGGACATAATCGATGAATATAAACGATATTGACAAAGGAGGCACCGGGAAAAAACAGCCCAACTATTTCACAGCCGAGATGCCGGGTATTCAAGGAAGAATATGTTCAGCCATACCCAGGTATGGTGAACATATGATGACACCGAAGATCCGGTTTCTCGGCTTGTGAAAAAAATGATAGCCGGGCACCCTGCAACACACAAAGAAAATCGCTACCGTTGCTTCCTTCCGGACCTGGCGGAATTCGCGAGCCTTCGTTGCGCAGGACCCGGCTACCAAACTCGATCAGTCTCCCGCAAACGCCGAGAAATCTGTATTTTGCTGGCGGAGAAGGTGGGATTCGAACCCACGGTACGTTGCCGCACACACGCTTTCCAAGCGTGCACCTTAAGCCACTCGGTCACCTCTCCATTTATGAAAGAGAGACAATATAGCGTTTTTTTAGGAAATTAACAGAAAAATTTATCGATAGATTATTTTAGCCGACAAGAAAGCACTTTGGAGAAATACAAACGAACCGCAGAACAGATGAACAGGTAAGCACTCCTCAAGGGGGTATAAACTTCGACTCCGAGGAATTTTTAATGTAGAAGTTCTGCTTCCAGTACTATTGCAGTTTAATATTCCTAATGACATCGATATTCAAGGGTTTCTTCCTGTCATCTCGGACGGCGAAGCCGGAGAGATCTTGTTTTTCAGTTTCTCTAATTCAACAAGATTTCTCCCGCTGGTCGAAATGACATCCACATTTCTCCTTATATGTCACACCCCGACTGCCTATGTACTGGAGCTTCTGTCCCGCCGCTCCCTAAAAAAACCCTTCAACAACCCCGCAGCCTCATCGGCCAAAACCCCGCCTTCAACCTGCAGGGAATGATTCAGGAGACCGTCGCTGCCTATCCTGTATTTACTAACCAGACCGCCACCCTTTGAATCCTCGGCCCCGTAAACCACCCGCTCGATCCGGGCGTGGACCATGGCCCCGGCGCACATCGGACAAGGCTCCAGGGTAACGTAGATAGTACAGCCGGTCAGCCGGTAATTGTCCAGGGCTGCCGCAGCCTGCCGCATAGCGAGCATTTCGGCATGACCGGCCGGATCATTGAGCTCTATCGGCCGGTTGCCGCTCCGGCCGAGCACCTTGCCCTCGGGATCAACAACCACGGCCCCCACCGGCACCTCGCCGAGGAGAGCCACCTGCCGGGCCTCATCGAGGGCTATCTCCATAAAATGTTCGTCTTGCAACGGGACCTCTCAGTCTTCTGCCTTTTTCTG
>JBDLIW010000122.1:0-4468 GCA_039714695.1 Thermodesulfobacteriota bacterium
GTGCCGCATAAACCATAAACCGACGCATCTCGGAGTCTACGCTACCTACTTGTTATTTAAGGCGCCAACCGCGTTACGCCTTCTGGTTACATAGCAGAACATCGCTTCGCCGTTACTATGCGCCGTCAGTCGCGCCTTGTTGGCATGCCAAATCCCTGCGCAATACTGCGACTCTTTATGTTTTACGAAGCAATAGGTTATTAATCTCTATTTACCAGCCCGAATATTTCCTGGGCATTTTTGTTCAACCTGCGTCTTGACCGGTGAAATATCCAGGCTGACAGCAGATGCAACTGTGCCGAAAATCCGGTCCGAGAACTTTACATACCAGGCGGCCGACTGGACCTGGATAATATATGACATCGCAATCACCAGGGCCGCGTTGGCGCCCTCGACCCCAAAGGCGTTAATGGCAAGGGCCAGGGCAATTGACAGGTTGCGCATTACCGTCCCGTAAACGAGCGCGATCCCGTCACCTCGGCTAAACATCGTTTTGCCGATCAGGGTGCTGAAGGCAAAATTAACCGCGTAAATAATCAGCAGGGGCACAAAGATCTCACCGAGCAAAGCCGGGGAGTGGGCAATGGTCCTGGCCTTCAGGGCCAGAGCCACAAAGACAATGCCAAGAACCCCTATGGTCGACAAAGCCGGAAAACGGGGCGCTATGCTCTTTTTGAATTCCGCCATTGCATACTTTTTCAACAATGCCTGCCTGGTTATAAAACCGAGGATCATGGGGATAAAGACGATGAACAAGATCTGTTTCACGACCAGGCCGATATCCATCTCAACCTGGGTGCCCAGTAGGAATTTAACGTAAAACGGCGCCGCCAAGGAGCCCAGGACCAGACCGACGATCGTCATATTAATCGCCGCCCCCATATTACCTCTGGCAAAACCGGTCCAGGAGATGGTCATGCCACTCGTCGGCAAAAGCGCCGCCAACAGCAACCCCAATGCCATATAGGGCTGATCGGCAAAGAACACCCGCCCGAGCGCATAGGCAATAAAAGGAATAACCAGAAAGTTTATCGCCTGGGCAGTCAACTGCAGCTTGATATTCTTTGACCCCTCAAACAAGTGCTTGATATTCATGGTCACCATCATCGGATAGACCATGAGAAAGGTGAAAGGAATGATCAGGCTTTTCAGGAAGGATATTATTTCTTTATCCTGACTGAGACCAAACAGAAAACCCAGAATCATCACCACCGGAATGGCAGTAATCAAATTCTTATTTATTCTAATCAACAAACTCCACATCTTTTCACCTGCAGACAATAAATTACGAAAAGGCCAGCCGTTGTTGCTGCTTAATTCACATTATGGTTATCAATCAAACTCAGCTATTTACCTGTTAACTTGCTTATGGGACCGGAACGGAGTCTACGCTTACCTCCCGCTAAAAACATGCGGGATCCAGTTTGCTAAGCTGAGTTTCATATAGAGCCACGATTCACACTTATAGATTTTAGCGGGAAACCCATAACTCAGGACATAAGATCTCTCTCATTTGTTCGAGACGACAATCGTAAATCCGTAACCACCGCCACTTTAAATTTTCACCTCGAACCTCGAACCTCAAACCTCACATCCACTCTATCAAAAAGACTGGAAGTCGATGGTAATCACAACAAATTACGCCCAGTAAACTATCTAGCCTCTTCGATCATCGCCACAATCTTCTGATAAGTTTCGGTTAACGAGGCCGGAAACTGATCATCATCAACAACATTTCTGATGTTCTCCTCGCTGAAACGCAAAAAACGGATCTGGGTCTTGCCGTCAACCGTGTAGGTCATAATAAACTTCGGCATCAGAATGGCCCGTTCGGGATTGGCACTGAGGCTTTTGGCGGCTTTCTCCGGTTTGCAAAGCTGGATCATATGCAGATCAAAGTCTTCGGCCACATCAACCCCATGGGCACCAAAGGTATGGGCCATTTCCATTTTGCCCTCATTGTGAAATATAAAACCGTTTTCCCGGGCAATAGCTTCAAGATCCTTAACAAAATCACTATTGCCCTTGGTTGTCTCAGCCATAAACACATCATCTCTTTTCATTCGTACCACCTCGTTAATGCCAATTTTTTATCTATATTCAAAACGGAATAACTACATAACGTTGATAAAAAACCATACTCCTGCGACAAGGAAGAATTGGGGGAAGGGGGCTCCCCTGTCGCAGGAGTATTGGAGGAAAGCCAATTAAACCTGTTTGGGACTATCGCTGGTGCCCGGCGAACTCTATTACCCGAATGGCACATATTTTTCATAAGTATACATTTGCAACTTGAATGCCACTCTTCAGTCGATTTCAACAAAACACCTATCTATCTGTTTTATCGGCTAAATGGCGCATGGAACAACAAACAGCCCCGTTAACAACCGTTAACAAGGGCGTTAAGCAACGGTTAACGGTTTACACTTCTGTTAACATTTCTCGAGGGAGAACAACTTTAATGCTGGATAAAATAGATAGCAGGTTTTGGAAATCCATAATCGACACCATCCAGGATGGCTTGATGCTTGTTGACCCCGACGGCAGGATCATGTTCGTCAACCACGAATTTGAAAGAATGCTTGGTTACAAATCTTCGGAACTGGAAGGGAAAACCTGTGAAGTTTTCAAGTGTGACCGATGTTATAAGGCCAGGGCCAACGGCTTTGATAAGTTCTGTTCATTGTTCAAGCAAAAGCAAAACCGGGCCAGCAAATGCGTATTTTTGAAGAAAAACGGCCAAGCGCTGCAAGTGATGAAAAAAGCCTCCGTCATTAAAGATGAAAAAGGCCAGGTAATTGCCGGAGTGGAAACCTTGGCAGATTTGAGCAAAGTGGTCGCCGGTCAAAAGGTTATCGACAATTTAAAACAAAAGATCAACTTCCAGAACGGCTTTAAAGAAATAATCGGCAAATCCGCCGCCATGCGAGCAGTATTTGACCTGGCGACCAGCGCCGCCCACTCTGAAACCCCGCTGATAATATATGGCGAATCCGGCACGGGTAAAGAGCTGCTGGCTGCCGCTGTCCACGAGATAAGCGACCGAGCCGAGGGCCCATTTATCAAAGTTAACTGTGCCGCCTTGAATGACAACCTGCTGGAGAGTGAGTTATTCGGGCATGTTAAGGGAGCATTCACCGGGGCCGATTACAGCCGGGTAGGCCGTTTTGAAGCAGCCCATGGTGGGAGCATCCTCCTGGATGAAATAGGCGATCTGCCGCTGACAACCCAGACCAAACTACTGCGAGTGCTTCAGGAGAAAGAAATCGAACGGGTCGGGGACCATCGACCGATCGAGATCGATGTCAGGATCATTGCCGCCACCCATAAAAATTTGCCGCAACTTATTGAAGACGGCTTATTTCGGGAGGATCTTTTTTACCGGATCGGGGTTATTCCCATCACCTTGCCTTCTTTAAAGGAACGCCCAGAGGACATTCCCCTGCTCGTGGAAAATTTTATCGACAAGATCAAACGGCGAACCGGTAAGAACATTAATGGCGTCAGCCTTGAAGCAATGACCATCTTAATGGCCCAGGAGTGGCGAGGAAATGTCCGGGAACTTATCAATGTCCTGGAATATGCCTTTGTCCTGTGCCCCGGAACCACCATTAGCCCCGAACACCTCCCAGACTACACCCGGGACCACCCCTCCTCCATCCAGCCAACAACTGTAGTGAAAAACGACAGGCGCCATATTAATGATGCCCGCCACCGGCAACTTGTCGATGCCTTAATTTTTTCAGGTGGCAATCAATCCATGGCCGCCAGACGACTGGGGGTCAGTCGGGTTACCATCTGGAAGTGGGTAAAAAAGTACGGAGTAGAAATCGAATCCCAGGATTTTCAGATAAACACTTTGATAAACGAGGAGCCACAATGAATTTTCACATTGCCGGAGAAATCATCTCTGATACAGCATGTGACAAAGACAGTTCATGCCTGCATGGCGACAAAGCGAAACTATGCCGGGTCGAAAGATCCCTGGGCAAACATATGTTGACCCTTGAATGTAAAGACATTCTTGACTGTCGTCACAATAAAATATACGGCGGCATGCATATCTGCAACTGTCAGGTCAGGATTGAAATTTATAAATTATATGCTCTCTAAATAGACCGGCGGCTAAATTCCCCATGCAAACCGAACATTACACCGCCCGCAAATATGCGGCCCTGTCGATCCTGATCAACCTTTTCCTGGCCATATTCAAAGGGGTGGCGGGAATCGCCGCAAACAGTCCGGCCCTGTTAAGTGACGCGATCCATTCCGCCACCGATGTCCTGGCCTCTGCCTCGGCCTATATCGGCATCTGGGTGGCTGAAAAAAAACACCCCTCTTACCCTTATGGGTTATATAAAGCCGAGACCATAGCCACCCTGGTTATCGCAATGGCGGTTCTTATCGCGGCCTATGAAATCGGCAAACATGCCTTTCTGGGACCGGCCTCAATCCCTCAAGTCGGGCT
>JBDLIW010000123.1:0-4461 GCA_039714695.1 Thermodesulfobacteriota bacterium
TCGCGAGCTTCATAGCCCAGCATGTCCAGTGCAGCCTGGTTGGCGATGGTTATATAACCTTCCGTATTTAAAACCAGCAGGGAGTCCATCATGGACAAAATGATGCTGTTAACGAAATCTTTGGTAACCAGGGTTTGGGAAAGTTCTCTTGCCATCAGATTAAAGGAATCGGCAAGATCATTCATTTCGTCGTGGCTGCTCAGGTCAATTCGATGACTCAGATCACCCTGCCGGATTTTCTCAATACCTGTAACGAGGACATCCAAGGGTTTACTGACCAGATAACCAATGCCCCAATAGGCTACGAAAGTGTAAATGCCTACCATCAGCATAATCACCAGGAAGACCACCTTTTTCAGAAGTGTGATCTTGTCAATCACACCCTGGCGACTGATGTCCAGGCGGACGTTGCCGATGACCTCTTCATTCTCTGAGTCTCTGTCCTGCAGTTCCATGGTCAGCAGGTCTTCACTGCTTATGGCCTGCCTGGTTGTGATGGGTTCGTTAATGCTCAAGATGTTGTCTGCGGCCAGGTTGTCGGTTCTGACAACTTTAGTGCCGAGTTGGTCGAGCAGCTCGACATAGACCACATCGCTTTCACGCATTACACCTGAGACAAGCCTTTTGAGCTCCTCCACGTCACCTACCAGCATGCCGTATTCGCTGTTGAAGGCCAGGTTCCGGGTGATGGTCCGGGCGCGCAGTTCCATTTCATTGGATAGAATCTGAGTTTCGCGATCGACCAGGAACCAGCCGAGCAGCAGACCGAAGACAACGATCAGGCATATGATCAGGACGCTGAGCTTTGTACTTATGTTAACTTTCATCTGCCGAACACCTGCTGAGCCTTTTCAGTTATTTTGCGTGGAATGGTTATCCTCATTGTTTTTGCCACTGCTTCGTTCAGGTAAATAAGAGCACAATGGGAATATATAACCCCAGCCGAGAGGAGGCCTTCTTTCCGGAGCATTTCCAAGGCCAGCCGTCCGCTGTTTTCGCCAAGTTCACTGTAATTGTGGGTTATTCCCAGGAGGGCGCCGGCTTTGACATACGAGGGGGAGAAGGCCATGGCTGCGACATTGTTTTTCAGGCTGTCGATCAGCAATCGCCGGATGATGGCGATCTGGCAGACCGTGGTGTCAGGGATGATCCACAGTACTTCGACGTCCATCGCCCTCACCTTGGGAACTTCTCTGGCCGAGCTAACCGGAAAAGCCTTGAGGGTGATGCCCAGTTCGGTTGCTGCCGTTTTGGCCGACTTTACGTATGCTTCGTTCTGGTCTGGATCGTAGATAATACCCACGCGCTTCCTGGCAGGCAGGGTTTCCTGCATGATAGACAGCTGCTTTTTGGGCGGGATGTCGAGGCTGAAAATGGAAACGTTTTTCCGGTCGGCCAGATTTTTGCCCGGATTAAGGACGGCAGTAACAATAACCGGGATATCATCAATCCTCTCCGATACCCTGACGGCGGCCTCCCTGCCGATCGTCAGGATAATATCGAACTTGCGCCCGGCTATATTCTCCAGGTCGGAACTATTGTCGAGAACATAGACCTCGTAGTTGGTGCCCGGATGGGTCTCTGAAACAAGATATCTGAACCCCTTTTCCACCATGGAGTAGGAGGCGTTGTCGCGACTCTTGACAATGCCGATGTTCGGCCGGCCGGAGATGGCGGCAATTGCTGGTCCTGCAAACAGCAGGATGACAGCAAAGGCCAGCAGATATGTTCCGATTTTGTTCAGCAAGAGATCAGAAACCTCTAATGTTTAGAAAGTCACGCGTAGGGTAGTCATCCAGCGGCTGGCAAGCTCATCAGCCAGCGGAAATTCCTGCTGCTGCACGTCGAATATGTTAAATCCTTCAACACTCCACTCAAGCTTGTCGTTCATAAACATCTTCGCCAGCCTGATACCGGTCAGAGTGTGGTCCCCAATTTCATGGACTGTCCCGGTACCCTGGTTCCAGGTGATGATATTGTACTTGCCCACATAATGGACGCTTAACTGAGCACTTATACCTGATTCAAAGTTTATATCCAGAGTGGCGTTTGCCTTGTGTTCCGGGGAACCAGGTACCCGGTCTCCGTCCGAGTAAGTAAAATTTAAAGGATCACCGCTGGTGTCGTCATAGGTTGTATCCTGATAGGAGTAATTCACGGAAAGTTTTAGAGGCTCTGCTATTAAATAATCGAATCCGATTTCTCCCCCCATGGCGGTAGCGTCATCAACGTTGGCTCGTTGGAAAATCATAGGGGTAGGCCATGGGTCTATAGTTTTGTATATGATCAGGTTGGTTATAGTGTTGTGGAAGAGATTAAGGAAGCATTTCAGGTTGTTGCCGAATTTCCCCTGGTAACCGATTTCGAAGGAGTTGATCTCTTCCGGATCAAGGTCTTCTGATCCAAGTAATGTCATGTTGATCATAGTGCCAGCTGGCCATGGGTTCGGTATCCACCATGAAGAGGAATAATCCTGATAGCTTTCAAGAAAGGTCGGGTTTCGATAGGCAATCCCCCAGGAGGCCCTGAAGGAGTGATCGGCAGAAGGCTTGTAAAGTGCGCTCAGGCGGGGGGCAATTTGCCCGTCAACGATAGGGTGGTCGTCATAGCGCAGACCGGCATTGATTATAAGCTTGTCGGATGGGCGGAACTCGTCTTGAAGAAAAGCGGAATATAAATCCTGACTTTTTTCAGTCCCGCTGATCTGGGTGGAATTGACTTTCTTGTTGCGGTAGCTGCCGCCGTACAGTAGCAGGTTGCTGTCGCCCACCCGGTAGGTGTTCTGGAATTCCGCATCATAGGTGTTTACCCGGAAGGAGTCCTGATCCTCGTTGTTCCAGAAGAAACGGACCATAAGGTCAGACCGGTTCAACTGGACCTTGGTATAGCCTGTGGTGTTGTCCTGATGGTTGAAGGTGTTGCCCAGGTCGGCCCGGAAGATGTCCACTTCGTTATTTGCATAACCGGCGGATATATCAAGGGTTGTCTTCTCATCGAAATTATATTGGAGCGAGCCGTTGGCCCTGCTGATTTCTTCGGCATTTTCTGGGTTGGTGTCAGCCCAGGGCTCGGTCTGGTTCCAGCCTGCTGATAGTTTATAGCCAAGGTTGTCGATTGTGTTGGCGTGGATCAGCGAACCTTCATAGGTGTCATCTTCGCCGGCTACGAGTTTTATCTGTACCTTCTTCAGTTCGTCAGGGCTCTTGGTGATTATGTTGATCACGCCGTTAAAGGCGTTGGCTCCGTATAACGCCGATCCTGGCCCTAGGACTACTTCAATCCTGTTGATCTCGTCCATTCCTATCGGCAGGGAGCTCCATTCAACCGCCCCGAAAAAATCCTGGTAGATAGTTCGGCCGTCGATCATCACCAGCATCTTATTGGCATAAAGGCCGGAAAAACCGCGGGCGCTTACCTCGAAATGGCCTGCCCCGACCTCTATCACGTCAAGACCGGGAACCTTGCGCAATGCATCCGGCACGTTGCGAGCTCCCGACCGTTTGATTTCCTTGGCGGTAAGCACCATTACTGTAGAGGGTGCGTCGGTAATTACCTGGGCCATGCGGGCGGCGGTAATTACAATGGGAAGTTCTTCAAAAAGAAGATCCTCCATGTTTGTGTTTGGCTCTTCAGCCATGGATGGTACTGCCATAAGGCAGATAAACGGCAGGAATAGAAGAACGGAGAACTTTTTCATCATGGTAAACCCCCTTTTGAGAAAAATTAACGAAGGTTAATGTTTCCCGGTTTTCATGTGAATTATTTTGATAAACTGCTTGATTTGTTATTAATACAGTTATTAATTATAGCACACAACTGGTCGAAGACTGAGGTTTTTTTGAATGCAGTACAGTCTTTTACTGCTTTAACTGGAACTTTTTCGGCAGTTTTGCAGGATTTTTAATTAAAGGGGGACATTATGACAGGCAATGAGACTGTAACCATTCTTCTGGTTGAGGATGATCCGGGCCATGCCCGGCTGATCCAGAAGAATCTGAAAAGGGCCGGGGTAGTTAACAAGATTGTTTCTGTGGATGACGGCCAAAAGGCGGTTGATTACCTGTTCTGCCAAGGGGAGTATGCAGGCCAGAAGCTGCCGGATCCGCTGATTGTCCTTTTAGACCTTAACCTGCCGGTATTGGATGGATACCAAGTTCTTGAGAGACTGAAGGGCAATGAAGAAACCCGCCACATTCCTGTAGTGATGCTGACCACCACCGATAATCCCCATGAAATCTCACGTTGCTATGAGCTTGGCTGTAATGTCTATGTTACCAAGCCTGTCGAGTATGAAGAATTTTGTGAGGCGGTTCGCAACCTGGGGCTCTTCCTCTCCATCGTTAAGATTCCGGAGAACTGATAACAACAAATTCCTGACGAGGTGTTGTCTTGGGTAAAGCCGCAAAAAAACTTTTATATATGGAAGATGATCCCGGCCTGGCAAGGATTCTCCAGAAGACC
>JBDLIW010000124.1:0-4455 GCA_039714695.1 Thermodesulfobacteriota bacterium
CCCCGTTACTGTTTAATGTTACGGCCGCTGAAGAGCATGATCCGGCGGTGATTCGCGCGATCATGTCGCGGCAGATCGCCTCTACTGTGCGCTGGTTCGAAATCATGAACGAGCTGATGGCTAGAGAGGTTCGGACCTTTATCGAAGTTGGGCCGAAGAAGGTACTTTCCGGTCTGGCCAAGAAGATTATCCCCCGGGATTACGAGTATCGGATATTCCAGGTGGATACCCCCGAGGCAGTCGCTCTCTGCAGTCGTGAAATATAGCGGAATGGGCCGGGAAATCGCCTGTTAATGATGCTTGACATTACCTCTTTATCCATGTATCTTTCCCGATTTTCTTGGGTAAATTAACTCTGGAAGGCCAGCTTAAGTCCCGGTAACGGGTGCTGCCTTCGTTTTTATAATGACTGTTTAATATGTTTGATAATTTATCAGATCGCCTTAACGGCACCTTAAAGAAGTTGCGCGGTCATGGCAAACTGACCGAAAGCAATATCAAGGAGGCCATGGATGAAGTACGTCTTGCCCTCCTTGAGGCGGATGTCAACTTCAAGGTTGTTAAGGATTTTATAGCGGCGGTCAGCGAAAGGGCGGCCGGCCAGGATGTGCTGACCAGTCTGGCCCCCGGGCAGCAGGTAATCAAGGTAGTCCAGGAGCATCTGATTGAGCTGCTGGGCGGCACGACAGAAGGGCTTGAACTGGGCGGCCCGCAGCCAGCCGTAATTATGCTGGCCGGCCTGCAGGGCTCCGGTAAGACAACCACCGCCGGTAAACTGGCCAAAATGCTCCAGGGTCAGGGACGGAGGCCGTATCTGGTGCCGGCCGATGTCTATCGCCCTGCGGCAATCGAGCAGCTCAAGGTCCTGGGCACAAACCTGAGCCTGCCGGTCCATCCCTCCGAGTCGGGGCAGGATCCGGTCAAGATCTGCCGGGCTGCGGTGCAAGCCGCTAAAGCCAGGAATTGTGATACGCTGATTGTTGATACGGCTGGTCGGCTCCATGTCGACGAAGAGCTCATGGCCGAGCTTAGCCGGATTAAAAAGGAAGTACGTCCGGCCGAAGTGTTGTTCGTGGCGGATGCCATGACCGGCCAGGATGCGGTTACTGTAGCCGACAAGTTTAACCAGGAGATCTCCATTACCGGAGTTGTCCTGACCAAGATGGATGGTGACGCCCGTGGCGGCGGCGCCCTCTCCATTAAGAAAGTCACCGACCGGCCCATCAAGTTTGTCGGTGTCGGTGAAGGGATGGATGCCCTTGAGGTCTTTCATCCCGATCGCCTTGCTTCTCGGATTCTCGGGATGGGTGACGTCCTTACCCTGATCGAGAAAGCGGAAGCGGTTGTCGATAAAAAGAAGGCCGAAAAGCTTGCCCGGAAGATCAAGAAAAATGCCTTTACCCTTGAGGATTTTCGCGATCAGATCCAGCAGATCAAAAAAATGGGCAACCTTGAGCAGTTGATGGGGATGGTTCCCGGCATGAACCGGATGAAGCAGATGGGCAATGTGCCGAAACCGGATGAAAAGGAGCTGGGACGGACCGAGGCGATTATCAATTCGATGACCGCCGAGGAACGGCGCCGTCATCAGATACTGGATGCCAGCCGCCGCCAGCGGATTGCCCGGGGCAGCGGTACAACGGTTCAGGATGTAAACAAGGTCATCAAGAGTTATGCAGAAATGCTCAAGATGATGAAGAAGATGAAAGGCATGGGTGCTTTCGGCAGCGGTGGTGCTGTCGGCGGCAAAAAGAAAAGAAGAAAACGACCCAAAGGGTTGTTTAGATAATCACAGCGAGGAGGAAGTAATGGCTGTTAAAGTACGTTTGGCCAGATTTGGCAGAAAAAAGAAACCCTTCTACCGTATCGTGGTAGCAAACTCAGAAGCTCCCCGGGACGGCAAGTTCCTGGAGATCGTCGGTACCTATGATCCGTTGAAGGATCCGGTCGAGATCAGTATCAAGCATGACAAGCTCCAGAAGTGGATGGACAAAGGCGCCACGCCGACTGACACCGTCAGGAGCCTGATTGCCAAAAATCCGGCCCCGGCCGCAGAGTAATCAGTTATGAAGGAACTGGTAAGTTTCATCGCCGCTTCCCTGGTTGATGATCGCGATGCCGTCCAGGTCAATGAGCTGGAACGGGAAGACACGACGGTTTATGAACTGCGTGTCGCCAAGGAAGACCTTGGCAAGGTGATCGGCAAGCAGGGCCGTACGGCGCGGGCAATCAGGGCATTGCTTACGGCGACCGCCGCCCGGGATAACCGGAAGGCCCGGCTTGAGATCCTGGATTGATTGTTGACTTGATCCGGTACAGGTATTGATGTGTCCGAATCCTTTGCCGAACATGATCCCGGAGATCTCATTGCTGTAGGGAAGATCAACAAAGTCCACGGGATCAAGGGAGAGGTCAAGGTCCGGCCGTATTTTGGCAGTCCCGATGATTTCCTGAACTACCGGAAGATGTATTTCCGTGATCCGGAAAGTGGGCTGCCGCAGCACCTTAAAGTGAGCCGTTGCCGACCCCAGGCCGGTGATGTTATCCTTAAGCTGGAAGGTCTTGACGACCGGACAGCGGCGGAAGGCTACCGGGGTGTCGAGATACTGGTTGACAAGAAACTGTTGCCGCCCTTGCCGGAGGACGAATATTACTGGCATGAGCTGGTCGGTTTCCAGGTTGAAACCGATATCGGTCGGCATCTTGGCAAGGTGGCAACATTTTTCCAAACTGCCGGCCACGATGTTATGGTAGTGCGCGGCAGTGGCCGCGAATATCTGATTCCGCTTGAAAAAGAGTTTATTCTGAAAAGGGACGGTGATGCCTCCATTCTGACGGTTAAGGACCTGCCCGGGCTCTTTGCCATAAACGACTGATCGAAACCGACCTCTCTTCTCCCCATGCGATTCGACATTCTCACCATTTTCCCGGACCTTCTTTCTTCCCCTTTGCAGGAAGGGATTATCCGCCGGGCAATTCAAGACGAAAAAATCCAGGTGGCTATCCATAATATCAGGGATTTTGCCACCGATAAGCATGCCATGACCGATGATCGCCCTTTCGGCGGCGGTGAAGGAATGGTTATGAAGCCGGAGCCGATTGCCGCTGCGATCGAAAAGGTCAGGGCCGAAGCCGGGGGGGGTAAGGTCGTTTTTCTGACCCCCCGCGGGAAGGTGTATGACCAGGCGAAGGTTGAAGAACTGGCGGCCCAGGACCATCTTATTGTCCTGTGCGGCCGCTATGAAGGGATTGATGAGCGGCTGGTTGAGCTTTATGTCGATGAAGAGATCTCCATCGGCGATTACATCCTGACCGGCGGTGAACTGGCGGCCATGGTTATGATTGATTCCATCACCCGGCTGCAGCCCGGTGTCCTTGGTTGTGCCGATTCGGCCGGCCAGGATACATTCAGCCGGGGGATGTTGAAGCATCCCCAGTACACCAGGCCGAGGGAGTTTGACGGTCTGGAAGTTCCCGCAGAATTGCTTAGCGGAGACCACGCGGCCATCAGGGACTGGCGGCTGGTGGCGGCAGTGAAGCAGACCATGGCCAAAAGGCCGGAACTACTGGCCGCTGTTGAATTTTCGGCGGCGGAAAAAAAGGTGCTCGTCAAGGCGGGACTGTGGCCCGAGATTGAACAGCTCAAAGACGAAGGAAAATAATATCCCGAATCGTCATGACGCAGATAAGAGGCTCGTTATTATAAAGGGTAAAGAAAGGAATTTGCGGGTTGATCTTGCCCTGGTTCACTTTCCGGTCTGCAATCGCAACCGTGAGGTTATCGGTTCGGCGGTTACCAATCTTGATCTGCACGATATTGCCCGGGCCGGCAGAACCTTTGGCCTGGATAAATACTATCTGGTCACCCCCTTCACCGATCAGCAGAAACTGGTGGGTGATATCCTCGATCATTGGCTGACGGGGCACGGTGCTGAATATAACCGCCACCGGAAGGAAGCCTTGAGCATTGTCGAGCTTTGCGACGATGTGGCCGAATTATACGACAAGGCCACGGCCAAATGGGGGCAGCGGCCCACGGTGCTGGCCACCAGTGCGGCAGCCTCCGACAGGACTGTAGGCTATGGGGAGGTCCGGCAGAGGGCTTTTGACGGGGAACCTTTGTTGATCCTGTTCGGGACCGGCTGGGGAATGGCTCCCGAACTGCTCGCAGAAGTGGATGCTTTTTTGCCGCCCCTGACCGGTTCCGGGGAATACAATCACCTGTCGGTAAGGTCAGCCGCTGCCATTATTCTGGACCGGTTACTCGGCGACAGATAAGCGAAGTTATCCGTAATATTAGGGGAAACTGCAAAAAAAAACATATATTTGTAAATCAGGACTGGAAATTTTTTTTTTGATCACGGTGGGGGTGCTGGGTAATGAGGAGTTGACTCCCCTTCCCCTGGTGGAGATTATCCCCGGAGAGGAGTTTGGCTTTTTTGACTACCAGGCCAA
>JBDLIW010000125.1:0-4422 GCA_039714695.1 Thermodesulfobacteriota bacterium
TCATCAGAAACGCAGTGGACCACGGCATTGAACCCCCCAAAGAGCGGAAAAAAGCGGGTAAATCGAAAACCGCCACCCTGACCCTGGAAGCATATCACGAAAGCAACCATATCGTTATCGAGATCACCGATGACGGCCGTGGTATCAATATCGACAAGGTCAAGCAGAAGGCCCTGCAAAAAGGCCTGCTCACCGAACAGGAGATGAAAAACATCTCCGATATTGAAGCGCGACGCTTTATCATGATGCCGGGCTTCTCCACCGCCGACACTCCCACCGAGACTTCCGGCAGAGGGGTCGGCATGGATGTGATCAAGACCAATATTGAGAAACTGAACGGCACCGTTGAGGTCGAATCCGAACCCGGGGTTTTTACCAGAATCCGCATCAAAATCCCGCTGACTCTGGCCATTATCCAGGCCTTGATGATCCGGGTCGGCACCGAACTCTTCACCCTGCCCCTGTCGGTAGTCGAGGAAACCCTGCGCATTTTCGAGCATGAGACTTCGACCATCGAAGGCGTTGAGGTTATCCATCTCCGGGACACCACCATGCCGATCTTCCGACTGGCCGACCTTTTCAATATCGAAGGGACCAGTCATGATATCAGCCAGTCCTTCGTGGTTATCGTCACCACCGGTATGCAGGAGATCGGTATCGTAGTCGATGAATTGATGGGCCAGGAAGAGGTCGTTATCAAGCCCCTGGTTGATTATCTCCGGGAGGAAAGCGGGTTTTCCGGGGCAACAATAATCGGTGACGGCCGCATCTCACTGATCCTTGATATCTACGAACTGGTCAAGATGACCTCCGACAAGCAGATTGCACGTGCCAAATACTTTGCCGGCAAGGGGGGGAAAAAGAAAAAAATGATCAAGGCCAAGAAAAAGGCGCCGTCCAAAAATGCCGGAGCAGAATCCCTCCAGTAATTCCGGGCCGGGACAAACGAAGAAGCATGCATACTAATCACGCGGGGCAGACATGAGCGACGAAAAAATTAAAGTTCTGGTTGTGGATGATGCCACCTTCATGGTTAAAGCCGTCACTGACATCCTCGAATCCGACCCGATGCTGGAAGTGATCGGCGCCGCCAAGAACGGTCTCCAGGGACTTGAGAAGGTCAAGGAATTAAAGCCCGACGTCATTACCCTCGATATGGACATGCCGGTCATGGACGGGATCAGGGCCGTTCGCCACATCATGATTGAATCTCCCCTGCCGATCGTTGTTTTGAGTTCCCTTTATAACGACGGCTCCATAACCTTTGAGGCCCTGCGCCTTGGCGTGGTCGATTTTGTCCCGAAGCCATCGGGCGCTGTTTCAAGGGATATTCACAGCGCCAGCCAGAAGATCATCGACCGGATCAAAATCGCCACCGCCGTCAACATCGATAATATCAGGAGGGTGAGGCTGCCCAAACTGGATATCGAGGATTCCCTCAGCGAACGTTACGGTTTTCAGCACCTTGACAATATCGTGGCCATCGGCACCACCCTGTCCGGCCCCAACACCTTTATCAGGCTGCTGTCCAACCTCTCGCCCCAATTGCCGGCCACCACCGTGATCGTCATGGACATCGCCCCCCAGATTCTCGAATCATTTTCCAGGAAGTTTGACGAACATACCCACTGGAAGGTTGAAGTGGCGAAGGACGGCGCCGTGCTGGAACAGGGCACCTGCTACATCGCCTCAACCGAAACTTCGGTAACCGTGCAGACAAACGACAAGGGCGAAGCTTCCCTTAAAGTAGGCGAGCCGGTTGAGGAACCCCTGAACCTGCTCTTCTCCTCTGCCGCCGAGATTTTCAAACAGCACGCCGTGGGAGTCTTGCTGACCGGGGTGGGCAGCGATGGCGCCGAGGGCTTTGCCAAAATCAAAGAAAAAAACGGCACCACAATTGCGCAAAGCACCAACACCTGTGTCTACCCCAACCTGACCCAAAATGCGGTTGAGCACGGGACGGTTGACATCCTGGTTGAAGAAAACCAGATCGTCAGCCAGATAGAATCCTCGATGAACAATAACGAACATTCCTGAATGAACTACCCCGTAGCAGCTAGACCCTCCTCAGGAAGGGCATTAACTTAGACTTCGAACTACGGGGTGTCAGGAGTCAGGAGTAAAAATAGAAACATCTGTCATGGACTATTTTTGCTTTTCTTCTGGATTCCGGAGTCTCGCGAGCTCGCTTACCTGAATACTGGCTCCTGGATTCCCTCATCGGGATAAAGGCTAAATACGACAGAACAACTTCTTACGCGGCAAACAAGCGCAAGATTTAGTGCTGCGAAGGATTAGATTAAAGTTTCACAAGGGCCCTTCTTCATGATTATTAAATGCGAAAAATGCGAGACACGATATAAACTTGCCGACGAGTTGGTCACCCAGTCAATCTTCAGGGTCAGATGCTCCAAGTGCAACAATGTCTTTATCGTCCATCAGCAAGAAGAAGTTAAACCGGTTGATCTTCCCGAAGAGGCAGTTCTGCCGGAAACCCTGCCCTACCAAATCATTACGGTCAGCAACCAGAAAGGCGGCGTGGCCAAGACCTCAACCGTTCTGAATCTGGGCATGTCCCTCGCCATGCAGGACAAGCGCGTCCTGCTGGTCGATTTCGATATGCAGGCCAGCCTGACCCTGGCCCTGGGGATGAACAATCAGGTGAAAACCTTTTACGACCTGCTGCACGTCCCCGGCAACACCCTGGCCGATGTTATCGTCAAAACAAAGCATCCCAATCTCTGGCTGCTGCCGTCGGGGCCGAACATGGCCCTGTTGATGAAGAAGAACATCAACGAAAAGCATTTTGAAAAAATTCTCCGAGACAAACTTGAAACCATCAAGGACCGCATTGACCATATAATCATCGACACCCCGCCATCTATCGGGTTTTTCACCCTGAATGCCCTGATGGCCTCGGATTTTGTGATTATCCCCACCCAGTGTGAATACCTGTCAATGCACGGCGTTGCCCATATCGAAGAAGTGATTAATATCATCAAGCAGAAGCAGAATGAAAATATTGATTACAAAGTTCTGGTAACCATGTATAACCCCGAGAATACAGTCGCCAAGGTCATCTACAAGAAGATCAAGGACAAGTACAAAGACAAGCTCCTCAATACATCCATTGCCTATGATACGAAACTGCAGGAGTCACAGATAATGAACACCCCGGTTTATCAGTACGATAAAACCTGTTCTTCGGCCAATGAGTACCTGGAGCTTTCCGACGAGATTACGTCAAACACCTGAAAGCTGAAAGTGCCCAAAAAATCACTTATCTGCCGACTAACTTAATTTGATCACCACGGCATAAAGCTTTGCTGTTAACCTGACTATCCCCAGAAAACAAACTATGAAATTTAAAAATCCGGCCCTGGCCTACGCAATTTATTCTTTCTCCGCCCTGCTGCTCATCTGGGATTTGACCGCTCGTTTCAGCGGCTGGAGTGCGCAGGTATTCCCCGGCCCTCTGCCGGTCTTTATCAGTCTCGTGGAGTTGACCGCCAACGGCACCCTGATCAAACATTCAGTGGCCAGTCTTTTCAGGGTTACCGCCGGTTTTTACCTGGCAATGGTGCTGGGAATCCCTCTGGGCATGTTCCTGGGCCGCCTGACCCCGATGCGTCTTTTTTTCAATCCGGTGATCCATTTTCTGCGGCCCATTTCCCCCCTGGCCTGGATTCCTCTTTCCATGCTCTGGTTTGGCATCGGCGATATGCCGGCCGTATTTCTGATCTTTCTCTCAAGCTTTTTCCCGCTGCTGGTGGCGACAACAATAGCCGTCCGGGCGATAAACCCGATTTATTTTCAGGTGGCGGCAAACTTCAATTTCAGTCGTTACGAAACAATTTCCAAGATCATTGTCCCGGCTACTATTCCGGCCATCGTCACGGCTTTGCGGCTATCCATAACTATTGCCTGGCTGGTGGTTGTCGCAGCCGAAATGATCGCCGTCCAATCCGGGCTGGGCTACCTGATCCTTGACTCCAGAAACGCCCTGCGCATGGACTACGTTATGGTCGGCATGGTAGTTATCGGGGTAATCGGCCTGCTGCTCGATTACATCATGCGTCAGCTCATGAAGATCGAATCGGCGGCCTGGGGCACCTTGGGCGGCAGCTAACAAATATCTGTATTTATTAGGGAATATCAACAATGGGACATATCAAGATCAACAATCTCTGCAAAGAATTTGTCGAGAGACGCCACGCCAAACGCAACAAAGGGTCCGGCCCCGTGTTCGGTGAGAAGATCAAGGTGCTTGATGATATCAACCTTGAATTCCAGCCCGGCGAAATGGTTTGCATTCTCGGTCCTTCCGGTTGCGGCAAATCTACCATGCTACGAATCATCGCCGGTTTTGACCAGCCCTCCTCCGGCCAGGTCTTCCAGGACGGCAAACAGCTGACCGAACCA
>JBDLIW010000126.1:0-4420 GCA_039714695.1 Thermodesulfobacteriota bacterium
AATTTGTTTATTGAGTTTGTCGTATTTATTCCACCGATCCGGGCCGCCAGCCTGGTGGCCCGGACCCCCTCGCGAACATCTGATTCATTGGGCAGGGCCAGGTGTTCAGCCGGGGTTATATAACAGATCAGGTCGGCGCCATGGCGAGACGAATTGGCCGCGCCAATGGCGGCGGTAATGTGGTCGTAACCGGCCCCGCTGTCGGCCGGCAGCGGCCCGAGCACATAGTAGGGGGCATTGCCGCTCATCCGTTTTTCCAGCATAATATTGCCCTCAATCTCGTCCAGAGGCACATGGCCCGGCCCTTCAACCATCATCTGGCAGCCCATCTCCCGGCCCAGTTCGGCAAGTTCACAGTTGATGATCATCTCGGCCATCTGGGCCCGGTCGTGGCTGTCGTGGATGGCCCCGGCCCGGATGCCGTTGCCCAGGGAGAGAACCGCGTCATACTTTTTCATCAAAGCGCAGACCCGATCGAACTGCTCATAGAGGGGGTTTTCCTGGTTGTGATGCTCCATCCAGGAAACCATAAAGGTGCCGCCTTTGGAGACCAGGCCACCATAGCGATAGCCCTGTTTGCGGAGCCGTTCGATGCTGAAACGATTGATCCCGCAATGGATGGCCATGAACGACATGCCGTCCGCAAGCTGCCGCTCAATCAATTCGAACAACTCTTCGGGATCGAGTTTGTTGGGGTTTTTGTATTTCCGAGCCGCGTCGTGAAAGGCCTGATAAAGTGGCACGTTGCCCACCGGCAGGTTGCAGCAACCAGTGACCTCGCGCCGGACCAGGTCGAGGTCGCCGCCGGTCGAGAGCTCCATCAGGGTATCGGCCCCTTCCGCCTCGGCAATCTGCGCCTTGCGTTTTTCCAATTCAATATCGTAAATATCCGAAGAAGTACCGATCGAGGCATTAACCTTGGTCCGCAGTCCGGTACCGATGCCGGTGACCTTCTGCCCTGGCCGGTTTGGATTATTCGGGATAACGATCTCTCCCGCCCCGACTCGCTCCCGGATCAATTCAGGTTCATAGTTCTCATCTTCTGCTACCTTCCGCATCTGTTCGCTGATCACGCCGTCACGGGCCAGTTCAAGCTGTGTCTTCATTTTTTCTACTACTCCTTTGTTTATTGTTCAGGAAACAAAAAATCCGGCGCGCAGACATATCTGCACCTCGGATTCTAATGGGCATAGCTCCTGATCTTATTTATGTCCCGGCAGGTCTTCTGGCTTGCAGATCACTCCTTTACCGTTCCTTCCCATCTTTAACAGACAGTGGTTCACTACGGCAAAAGTCCCTGCTCACAGCGGTGGCCCTGCGCTCCCGATTCACACGGGATTCCCTTTTCATCGATATACAGATCGACACCGAAACACTTACATACTATTTCAATTAATCTACCCGAATGTTTTCCCCAATGATTGACTCTCGATCGGCTCGACTCGTGCCCATCCACAAATGGTCTTTTCGCCCGATCTCTGCGTTATACTCAAAAAATTATCCTCGGAATATCACTTATATGCCTGCGGTAATTTTTTTCGCATGCCTTGACCTCAAACGAAAATCCTCATTTCTGAACAGACACTAACCCAATACTGCACTTGATCTCAGATCCCGGCCAATAAACCGCTAAGCTTGGCTTCACCCTCTGCTCCTCCTTGGTAGGCAATAAGTTGCCGCAGTTTTTCCAGGGCAGAGCCGTCAGCGATCTTTTCACGGGCCATGACGGTCGCTTTTTTCAGATCATCTTCCATCCCGTATACCCGTAAAGCCACAGCGGCGTTGACCGCAAAGAGATCGACCAGATGGCCCTCATCCTTGCCGGCCAAAACCTCCAGGATCGACTCAACGTTTTCCCCACCACTGCCCTTTGAGGCAATATCCTCATACCGACAACATTTCACTCCGAAATCATCCGGCCGCAAACTGTAACGATCCACCTTGCCATCCCGCAATTCAACGACCCTGGTCGTCCCGCAGATCGAGATCTCATCAATGCCCAGTTTTTCCTCATGGTGATCGCTCATCCCGTATGGAGACATGGCCGCCTTGGCCCCGGTTTCCTGGAGGATCTCGATCAGCAACGGACAGAGGTCCTCGGCATAGGCGCCGATCACAATACTGGTGGTCTTGGCACACGGTTTGGTTAACGGGCCGATAATATTAAAGGCCGAAGTGAAGCGCATCGACTGGATCAACCTGCCCCAGCCCGCCTTCAGAAAGGCCTCGCCTGGCAGATAGCAGATACCGTGATCTTCCAGGCAGCGATTGGCTTCCGCAAGTGGCGTGTTAAGGTCGAGGCCCATGATCTCCAGAATATCGGTGGCCCCGGAAACTCCGGTCACCAGCCGGGCTCCCTTCTTGGCCACCTTCACCCCACAGGCCGCGGCAACGAATGAGGCCGGGGTCGAAACGTTGACCGTTTTCAGGGCATCGGAACCGGTGCCGACTATATCGCAGCAATCTTCAGTAAAATTCGGGGTGATCTTTTCGGTATCATATTCATAGAGGGCATCCCAGGCTCCGGACAACTCGGTGGCGGTCGGTCCCTTCATCAGATGGGCAATCAGAAAGGCGCCCTGCTGCAATTCCGGTTGTTCCGAAAGGATTACCTGCCGATAATATTCCCTGGCCTCTTCCCGACTCAGGTTCTTGCCCCGGCCCAGTTCTCCGATAACCTTACCGAAGGCCCGTAAATTCATTTCATCGTAACTCATTGTCTCTCCATTTATTGATTAAGCATGACGACCTTATATTCGTCATACTTCAGCTGGTGTGCCAATTCAGTGGGCAGTTCATCGATGGCGATCCGGCGACTGAGCAGATCATCAACAACCACCTGCCCGGTCGAAAGCAGCCGCAGAGCCTTCTTCATATCATCGAAGCGACAGCCATAGACTCCGATCAGACACTGCTCTTTCTGGTGGATCTCGTTATGGGCTACTTCCAGCCGGCCACCGCGGGCCTGGCCGGAAAAAAGCAGGATCGTCCCGCCCGGAGCCAGATTCTCCAGGCCGAACTGGACCGCCCCCTCAGCGGAGGCCGCCACAAAAACGACATCCGCCTGCTGACCGCCGAAGACTTTGCCATCGGTCCGGGCCAGATCAAGGCGACCCTGATCAAGATCATGAAAAAGCACCTCGGCCCCGCTGAGCGCCGCAACCCTGGCCGCCAATCTCCCCATCAAACCGGCCCCGATAATCAGGCAGCGGTGGGGCGCTGCCGTAAGCTTGCTGAAACCGTTCACCACACATCCCAGAGGCTCACAAAAAGTGGCGCTGGCAGCAACAAGACCAGGGGGAATTTTAAGCATCCTTACCGAATCAATAAGCTCAGAAGCCAGGCAGACCTTTTCAGCAAAACCGCCATCCAGGTGATAGCCGAACAAACGAATGCTCCCGCAAAGATTTTCCCGCCCCTCCCGGCAGTACGAGCATTTTCCACAACTTATGGCCGGCCAGAGCACCACCCGGTCTCCCTTGAGGAGACTGCTCTCTTCCAGATCGCGGAGCAAAGTTCCGACCACTTCATGGCCAAGCACCCTCGGCAGATCCATACCCCGAGGAGGTACAGGGAAAGCCTTCCGGTCCGATTGACAGATACCGCAGGCTGCAACCTCCAACAAAGCTTCCCGGCCATTGCTATTGATCTCGGTAAGTTTAAGCCGGCCCGGCTCAGTAAGACACACCGCTTTCATGTTTTCATCCTGTGCAAAGGATCACCGAAACAGCTACCCTTAAGCCCAACAGTAAAGCGGTGCACAGCGCGGTTGTCACCACCAGCAGAAGATTGGCCTTATCAATATGCGACACCTCCGGTTGATAAAGATCATCACCGATGGTCGGTTTGGCTACCGGTTTACCGAAATAGGATGACGTCCCGCCAAGCTGAATGCCCAAGGCTCCGGCCATCGCCGCCTCGCTCTGGCCCGCATTGGGGCTGGTATGTTTATGCCGATCCCGCCTAAAGATCCGCCAGGCATTTAGCGGCGACAGGCGACAGAACATCGCCGCCACAACCATAACCATGCCGGTTAATCTTGCCGGCAACCAGTTAACCAGATCATCAAGACGAGCAGCCGACCAGCCAAAATAGAGATAACGTTCATTCTTGTAGCCAAAGGTGGAATCCATGGTGTTAACTGCCTTATAGAGCAGAGCTCCGACCGGCCCACCGATCACCGCCCAGAACAGTGGGGCGGTAATTCCGTCAACCGTGTTTTCCGCGACACTTTCCACCGCCGCTTTGACAATCCCGGCTTCATCAAGCTCAGCCGTATCACGGCCAACCAGCATTCCCACCCGCAGGCGGGCCTCCCCAAGATTTTCTTTTTGCAGGGCGCCATGGACATCACTGCTGTGGGCAATCAGATCCCGGGCCGCAAAACAGGTGTAGAGGATCAGGACCGAGACAACATCCC
>JBDLIW010000127.1:0-4387 GCA_039714695.1 Thermodesulfobacteriota bacterium
TTGGCCGGCGCCAATCAGGAAAAAGACGATCTCATCGTCAACCTGTTTGAGATTATGTATGAGATGTTGGCAAACCGTGATCATTCAACCTTCGAGCATGCTCTGCGGGTCGCGGAAATATCCCGCCGGGTGGGCGTTGAAATGGGCCTGGCTGAAGAGGATATGGAGGTGTTGCGGTTAGGCTGCCTGGTCCACGATATCGGTAAGGTGGCAATCCCGGACGATGTTCTTCTCAAGCCGGGGCTCTTCGATCGGATGGATCGCAACATAATGCAGGTCCATCCCCTGGTCGGGGCCAGCCTTTTCGCCAAACATCATCATGATTACCGGATTCGCAGAATAATCCTTCATCACCACGAGCGGCTGGACGGTACCGGTTACCCTTATGGGCTGAAGGGTGATGAGATCGGTTTGCTGGAAAGGATTGTTTCTGTGGCTGATGTTTTTGAGGCACTCGTTGCCCGGCGTCCCTACAAGAAGCCGATAACCAGAGAGAAGGCCATTAGTATTCTCTGGTATGAAACAAAAGAAGGGCGTCTTGATCGGGATATCGTCCAGATAGTCGAGGGGATAACCGAGGACTGGGACCCGCTGGAAATCACCAGTGAGTTCCGGGCCGATTATAGTGAGGACCTGGAGGTTTTTCGGCAGATGTCTTATTTCCGGGAGCCGCTGAGTGATTTTTATAATTACAGATATTTGCTTTATCTTGATGATGCGAAGTTGCTGACCAAGAAGGACAGGCCGTATCATCTGACCGTAGTAAGTTTCCCTGAGATCAGAGATTTCAACAGAACCATGGGTTTCATCAAAGCCGATCAGGTTCTTGATGAGGTTGGTCAGAAGCTTCACCAGACAGCTGAGGATTTTGATAAACAGGGAGAAAAAGAAGCCAGCACCGTCATGGTACTCAGGAAGGGGTCGGATTTTCTGATATATACGGATGGCCGCGATGACATGCTTGAGGCAATCCTCGCAGAGATTGAAGATCATCTCCAGGCTACCCGGGAAGATTGGGGACTTGATTCAAAATACCATCATTTTAAATTCGCTAGTGGCTACTCGGCCGAGAAAGCGCTTAACCGGGTTTTTTCAATCAATTAACCAGACAGTAAACTCTAGTAGTTCTCCCGTAAATTCCCTGTTTTTTCTGATTGCCCATAATGTCCGGGCCGAGTGATATTTGTCGTTTACTGCTCAAGAATGTTATGATGATTTCAGATAAATTAATTATCTGGTGAGGGTAATGGGCCATAAACACGATCTGTTGCGAAAAAAAAAGAGGCGGGCGAAAACAAAGGCTGACAAGCCGGTCGTAACAGTAGGCACGGGGAATACAAGACCTCCGCGGCTGGAGATTGTCCTGAAATGTGAGGCTGCCGGCAGCCTGCAGGCGGTGGCTGGGGCGATATCTTCATTGCCGACTGATGGAGTTGAGATCGTGGTTATCTCCTCCGGCATCGGTGAGATAAGCAAATCCGATATCATGATGGCCGAAACCGGGAGCCGTTTGATCATCGGTTACGAGATCAAGGTCGGTTCCAAAATCGAAGAGCAGCTAATTGCCGCCGGAATTGAGGCACGCCTCTACAGCGTTATCTACCGGTTGGCCGATGATCTTCATCAACTTTGCCTGGACTACACGGAGCGCGGCCCGGTTGAAACCATAAAGGGAGAGGCCCGGGTAATTGCCTTATTCAAGGGCAGTCGGAAAGGGATAATCCTTGGCTGCCAGGTCGAAAGAGGAGTTCTGGCCAGGGGAGACAGGTTTCGGGTGATTAATGCGATGGGAGAGGCATACAACGGACGGATCGAATCCCTGCATATCGGAGATCATGCGGTGCTGGAGGCAAAAACCGGCCAGCAGGTGGGTTTGAAAATCAATGATTTGAAAAAAGGAGCTATTGGGGATCGGGTCGAGTCTTTCAGTCGGCAGCAGTCGCAGGGCAGAGCCTGGCAGCCGCAACCGGGGGTGAAATATTCGGGTTAGAATAGCCCCTCTGTTAATGATAAGCAGGGTAGTTACGGAGCATAGCGCTTAATTCTGCGATGAGTTTGCGGTCCGGGGAAAAGGGTATTTCCGGTGGGATCGCTTCGGGCAGCAGCTTCTCCCTGAATGGTGTCCGAGACAGGTTGCGGTTGTACGCTTCAATCATCAGCTGCTCAAGATTTATCGTATCCATAATGTTGTAGGCCAGCAGCGTCTCCAGCGCATTTCTGTCGCCGGTTTGTCGGTAGTGGTTCCAGAGGATGACGGCCATGTAGCCGTCGACGCCATCAAGATCACCCCGATCCAGGCCTAATTGGCGCTCACAGCCCTTTAGGCCTCCCTTGATCCCCAGATTATTGAGAACGTAGCGCAGATCGATGTGGGCCTGGGAGAGTTGGATATTGAAATAGCGATTGATCACCGGCACATCGAAGGTCTTGCCGTTATAGGAGACCAGTACATCGTAATTCATGATATCAGCAGGGAAAGAATCGAGATTTTCTCCCTGAACATAATATCTGATCTGCTTGCCGTCGTAGAGAGCGATGGTGGTGATCTCGCAAGAATCAGAAAGGCCTGTGGTCTCGATATCAAGGTAGGCGGTCTTGTTCTGGAAATGGGGGAAGATTCGCCAGTGCTGTGAGGCGGGTAACAGCCCGGTGAAGTAATCCGGTCGATCGGGGAGGTGTCCGGCAGCTTCATCGAGGGCCTGATTGATATACGAAGCTCTGGTGGGGGAGACAAGGTCAGTCCCGGCGAGACGGAAATCATCCCAGGACTTGATTCCCGAGTTCCAGAGGTCGGCTTCTGTTTTCAGGCCGATGCCCTGAATATGGGTGAAAGTATTGGTAAGCATGAGTAAAAAAAGGGGGGCAGATCACTCTGCCCCCCTTTTCCTTAATAGACTTAAAACAAGAGCTATTTAACGAATTCCTGGCTGCCTTCAACCAGGGAGTCAACCACTGAAGGATCGGCCAGGGTGGAGGTGTCACCGAAGTCGTGTTCTTCTGTCATGCCGGCGGCGATCTTGCGCAGGATACGACGCATGATCTTGCCGCTTCTGGTCTTGGGCAGACCATCGGAGAACTGGATGAACTCAGGGGTAGCAATGGGACCGATCTCGGCCCGGACATGCTTTTTGAGAGCCCCTCGCAGGTCATCGGAAGAATCTATGCCGGCCTTCAGGGTGACGTAAGAGTAGATGGTCTGCCCCTTGATTTCGTGGGGGGCACCAACCACAGCGGCCTCGGCCACATCAGGATGGGAGACCAGGGCAGATTCGATCTCGGCGGTTCCCAGACGATGGCCGGAGACGTTGATAACGTCATCGAGGCGGCCCATGATCCAGAAGTAACCATCCTCATCACAACGGGCGCCGTCTTCCGGATCGTAAATGCCGGGGAATTTCTCAAAATAGGTCTTTTTAAAGCGGGCCGGATTTTTATAGACACCGCGCAGCATACCGGGCCATGGCTTCTTGATGATCAGCCGGCCGCCTTCGTTGGCAGCGGCCGGTTTCCCTTCATCGTCAACGATGGCTGCATCAATGCCGGGCAGCGGCCGGGTGGCCGAGCCGGGTTTGGTCGGAGTGGCATAGGGCAGTGCCGAGATCATGATGCCGCCGGTCTCGGTTTGCCACCAGGTGTCGACGATCGGCAGCTTGCTTTTGCCGATATTATCGTGGTACCACATCCAGGCTTCGGGGTTGATCGGTTCGCCGACCGAACCGAGGAGGCGCAGAGAGGAGAGGTCATACCTCTGGGTCGGTTCGACCCCGTCCCGCATCAGAGCGCGGATAACAGTGGGGGCGGTGTAGAAGATATTGACCTTGAACTTCTCGCAGATCTGCCAGAAACGGGCCGAGTCCGGATAGGTTGGCACGCCTTCGAACATCACCGTGGTGGCGCCCAGGGCCAGTGGTCCGTAGAGGATATAGGTGTGACCGGTGATCCAGCCGATATCGGCGGTACACCAGTAGACATCATCATCCTTGAGATCGAAAACCATCTGGCAGGTATGGGCGGCATAGGTCAGATAACCGCCGGTGGTGTGGACCACACCTTTGGGGGTGCCGGTGCTGCCGCTGGTGTAGAGGATAAAGCTCAAGTCCTCGGCATCCATGCTCTCCGGTTCGCATTGGTCGTTGATGTCTTCAGCCCCGATTGCTTCATGGTACCAGACATCACGGCCGTCCTGCATGTTGATCTCGTTGCCGGCCCGTTTGACCACCAGGCATTTCTCAACAGAAGGGCATTCCGCCAGGGCATCATCAGCATTGGGCTTCAGCGGGATAGATTTACCGGCCCGAATGACCGCGTCGGCGGTAACCAGTACTTTTGCCTCGCAGTCCTGGATTCTGCTTTTCAGGGCCTTGGAAGAAAAACCGGCGAAAACGAC
>JBDLIW010000128.1:0-4373 GCA_039714695.1 Thermodesulfobacteriota bacterium
TCGTCCCGGATTCCCGGGGAAAGGGTTCGGGCATATTTTTCCATTTCCTGTTCGCCGACATGCTCGTGCACCATTCTGGACAGTTCACCTGACATTTCCACAAACTCGTAGAGTCCGGTGCGCCCCAGATAACCCTGACCTTTACATGCCTGGCATCCCTTGGCTCGGTACAGAACGGGCGGGGCTTTTTCAGAGACGCCCAGTTCCTTGCATTCCGCCGGAGTTGCCGGGTATGACCGGCGGCAATCACGGCATAAAAGCCGGACCAACCGTTGGGCAAGGATGCCGCTGACAGTCGAGGACAGGAGGAATGGTTCGATACCCATGTCCCTGAGCCTGGTAATGGTGCTGACGGCCGTGTTGGTATGCAGGGTCGAAAACACCAGGTGGCCGGTCAAACTGGCCTGGACCGCAATCTCCGCCGTTTCCCGGTCCCTGATCTCACCGACCATTACCACATCGGGGTCCTGGCGCAGAATGGCCCGTAAGCCCCTGGCGAAGGTCATGTCCACCTTGGTGTTTACCTGGGTCTGGCCGATGCCGTCCAGATAATATTCTATAGGGTCTTCAACGGTCATAATATTGCGGCTGGTTTCATTTAACAGGGAGAGAGCGGCGTAGAGGGTAGTTGTCTTGCCGGAACCGGTCGGGCCGGTTACGAGGATTATGCCGTTTGGCCGATGGATAAGGTGGTCGACCCGGGCCAGCATTTTTTCCTCCATGCCCAACTGTTCCAGGTCGAGTCTGCCCGCCTGCTTGTCGAGAAGGCGCAGGACAATCCTTTCCCCGGCGGCGGCCGGGAGTGTCGATACCCTGACGTCGACCGGATGACCGGCAATCCGCACCGAAAATCTGCCGTCCTGGGGCAACCTTTTTTCGGCGATGTCGAGGTTGGCCATCACTTTGATGCGGGAGATCAGCAGGGGGGCCAGGACCCGGTTCGGTTGCAGCATTTCCTGGAGGACGCCGTCGATTCGGAAACGGACCAGCAACCGGTTCTCAAAAGGTTCAAGGTGGATGTCCGAGGCATTTTCCCTGATGGCCTCGGTCAACAAGCCGTTGATCAACCGGATGATCGGCGCATCGTCCTGGCTTTCCAGGAGGTCTTCGGTGACGGGAAGTTGTTCGGCGATCGCCTGGAGGTCGAGGTCATCGCTCAGGTCATTTACTATCTGTCCGGTATCGCCCGCGCCATTTTCGTATAGCTGCTGGAGCCTTCGGTTGAATTGATCCTGGCTGATTTCTTCAATATCCAGGGGCTGCCCAGAGAAACGCCGGACTTCGGCGAGAACCAGAGGTTTGACGGCAGGGCGACAATAGGCCCGGGGGCTATCGTTGTCCGAATCGATTAATATGCCGTGCCGTTTGGCAAAAGAATACGGGATTTTGCTGACGGGATCGTTGTCTCTGGTGGTCATTGTTCCATTAACCCGGCGTCTTCCGGCATGACCGGCGGTTCGGAGCCCGGCAACAGTGCTACCCCTTCATCCCGCCGCTCCATTTGCAGCCGGCGCATGTAGTCGTACTTATCGAAGGTGATCCGGTTGCCTGTGGCGGAGTCACGGATGATGGTCGGCCGCAGAAAAACCATCAAATTGCGTTTGTTGTGGACTGATTTGGTGTAGCGAAACAACCAGCCGAGTATCGGGATACTGCCGAGAAGCGGCACTTTCTGGACGGTTTCCTGGATGTCGTCACTGATCAGCCCGCCCAGGACCAGGATCTTGCTGTCATCGACCATAACGCTGGTCCTGAACAGTCTGGTGGTGGTGGTCTGCAGGCCTACCACGGTGCTGCTGGAGGGGGAGATGTTCGACACCTCCTGCTCAATGTCAAGTCGAATAGTGTCCCCTTTATTGATCTGGGGCGTCACTTTCAGCTTCAGGCCCACATCTTGTCTGTCGTAGGTGGTAAACGGGTTTTGGATGTCGGAGGTCTGCCCTCCGACGCCGGTGTAGGTGCCGGTGGCAAAGGGGACGTTGTTGCCGACCACAATTTCAGCCTCTTCATTGTCCATGGTAACCAGGGAAGGGGTGGAGAGGATATTGGTATCGGCATCGGTTGACAGGGCCGTGACCAATGCTCCGAGATTCAGAATTTCGGTGCCCAGGATATCGGCAGAGCCTTTGATGTAGCCGAGATTGAAGCCCGAAAGGGTGCCGAGTCCCCCTCCCAAACCTGCTATGCCAAGGGGGTCGGCACTGAGCAGATTAATGTTGGGCCCGCCGCTGGTGGTGTTGAAATTGGTCCCACCTATCACCCCATTCTCGCCTGAAGAAGTGATATCGGTCGAGCGCCACTGGATACCAAGTTCCGCGCCGTCACCGGTCGAGATCTCGGCAATAACCGCTTCAATCATGACCTGGGTGCGGCGGATGTCCAGTTTGCGGACAACGGCCAGGAGGGATTTCATTACGGCTGGCGGGGCGGTAATCACCAAGGCGTTGGTCGCCTCGTCGGCCTGGATGTTAAATCCGGGACTGCCCTTTTTGGCCACCACTTTCCCCTTCTGCCCCTGGGCCACCGGTTCACTCCCGCTTAAAATCGGCAGCAGGTCCTTGGCCCTGGCATAGCTCAGGAAAACCACCCTGGTCGAGCCCTCATTGTCAATGGGAGTGTCAAGGTGGGAGATCAGGGTTCTCAGGCGGATAAGCTCATACTCGCTGCCGCTCAACAGAACACAGTTGGTCCGTTCGTCGGCGATCAGTCTTAAGACATTGGGGGCGCCTTTGGGTCTTTGCCGGCCCTCCAAGCCTTCGATCACCCTGACTATATCGCCGGCATCGGCATGCTCAAGCCTGATTACTTCTATTTCGCCGCTCCTGGCCTGGTCGATTTTATCAATTATCTTAACGAGCCGGTCAACCCCTGCTTTTCGATCCGAGATGATCAGCATATTGCTCTGGGGTTCGGCGGCCAGATAGCTCTTGCCCGGGACGAGGGGTCTAAGGATGGCTACCAGCCGGTCAGCCGGGATGTGATTCAGTTTGTACAGCCGGGTAATAACGCTGTCCGGGGGAGCCGAGGTCTTGTCCCGGCCGGAGGAGACTTTCCGGGAATCATGCTTTGCCCTGTCCATGGGGACGATCTTGGTGATCCCGTTTGTCTCGATGGCGGCATAGTTGTGGACCTGCAGGATTGAGAGGAAGATCGAGTACAGCTCCTTTTCGGGCACGTCCTGTGAAGCGACTATTGTCACCTTGCCTTTTACCTTGGGATCAACAATGAAAGTGCGCCCCGTGATCTTGGAGACACTGTTGATTACCGAGCTGATATCGACATCCTGGAAATTAACCGTTATCCGATCCTTTTCTCCTGCGGATAAGGGGGCAACCGGCCACAGCAACAGCCCCAAAGCAAGCAACCAAAAGCACGTTTGTATCTTTCCTGGAAATATCATTAGAGCAGTCCTTATCTCTGGCTTGTTATCTGCCTTTATTGATTTCGTATATTCGCGTTTCCCGGCGGCCGTTCCGGTTGATAACCACTCGTACTTCACTGGCGCTGCGCAGCTTCTGGTAGGCAGCCAAGCCGTCATGAATACTGTTCAACGGGACGCCGTTTACTTCGTGGAGAATGTCCCCCGGCTGCAGGCCCATGTCTCTCAGCAGTTTACTGCCCCTTGCAGAAACCAGCCGATATCCTTTTTGTACATTGTTTTCCTTATATATTTCAACCCCAACCTCGCGGGCCAGGGAAGGAATGTCTGTCAGACGTCGGTTAAGGTAGGAGCCGTCTATCCGCCAGTGGATCCCATCGCCCCGGTTCGTGATGCCGCCACTGCCGGCGGCCAGGCTGCGGCCGGATTGCCTGCCCTCGGATAGTGCCTGCTTCTTGTCCTGAATGAGCAAGGTTTCCAGCACCCCGCCCCTGCGCAGGATGACCCGGTCGGCGAATATTTCACTTACTATGGCGTTTCCGGGGACCTTGTCGCCTATGCCGTAAAGTTGTTCGATTGCTCCCTTTCTTTGTTCCGTAATAACAACCAGGGCCCGGCTCATGGGGCTGGCGACCAGTACCCCCTTCAGGGTAAGGGCCAGGGACGTTTCGGGTGCAGTAATGGAATCGGGATCGCGAGCGGCACTGACTCCGTCGGCGCGGGTTGCCTGACCGAACAGGGATATTTCCTCTTGAGCGGCTTTCGGTAAGGCTTCTGAGGGGGATAGATTCAAAGAGGATGACAGGTTGTTGACCGATGACGAATATAAAAAATCATTATTTATCTGCGGGCTTGGAATAATGCTC
Source organism: Thermodesulfobacteriota bacterium (assembly GCA_039714695.1). GTDB lineage: Bacteria > Desulfobacterota > Desulfobulbia > Desulfobulbales > JAGXFP01 > JAGXFP01. Next base: position 4,246 of record JBDLIW010000128.1, read on the forward strand.
CAGGTCAGCGATGCCAGGGTCCGGGCCAGGAGAAGGGCCAGGCATAGATTAATAACCAGGCGCCAATTCCCTTCATACTTAAAGTTGTTGAGCATGTATTCTCGGGTTAGCATAAGTCTACTTATACA
>JBDLIW010000129.1:0-4365 GCA_039714695.1 Thermodesulfobacteriota bacterium
TCTCTTGCCTGGTAATTATCCTACTTGAAGTTGCCGTCCAGACCGCAAAGGATGGCATGCTCTTCAACACCTTCCTCGTTGTGGCAGGTGAGGCAGGTAGAGGTGTGCTCGCCAATGAATCTCCCTTTGGTTACATCATAAAGCTTCAGCACACCGTCCATGGTGAATTCGCCGGCTTTAGGAGCCTTGGGATCTTCACAATCGGGGCCGACCGCTTTCCAGCGGGAAGTGGCAACGATGTATTTCCCATCCGGGGTGAACATGGCATCATGATTATGATCGATGCTGCTGACCGGTTCGGTGTCGATAACCTTCAGGGTCTTGGCGTCGATCAGGAACATAACGTCTCCACCTGAAGCGGCGATCATCGAATCATCCGGAGAGTAGTAGGCGCGGAAGGTAACGGTCTTCGGGGTACCGGCAATAGTATTCCGGTTGAGGACCTTAATCTTGCCATCGGTGAACGCATTAAGATCAAGCTCAATCAGTTCAACTTTACCGGTGGTCTTGCCGTGATCTTTCTCTGTTACATTGGCAATAATCAGCAGTTTGGTCATTGCTGTATTGGTGTTACCATGCAGGAACTTGTAAGGAGCGCCGATATCGGCATCGGTGCCTTCCAGGAACATCCGCTGAACACGTTTGAGGTCCTTCTTGGTGAAGACATCAATGTAGCCCTTACTGGTCATGGTGATCGGGATGTAATGATCCTTTGACTGACCGGAAGCACAGTACATCGACTTGGTGTTGGTGGCCAGAGCAGGGATATCAACTACGACATCCTGGGTGATTTGGCCGGTCCGCAGGTCGGTTTTACCAACATGGACGCCGCCGGCTTCTTTGTCGATCTTGTAGGTTGACCAGAACATGGTGTTGCGGTCATTGTTGTCGATCCTGGCATCATGGGTCGGATGATCAGGACGGGCACCGATATCGACCTTGGTCAGGCTGCTTACCTTGATCGGTTGATCAGCGGCGGGGTCGATGGTGGTTACGGCTTTGGCGAAGTGACCGCCCATACCGGCTATGTAAAATGTAGCGCTATAGGTTCCGCCGGAAGCTGCCATCGGTTTCTCTGCGGCAGGCTTGTTGCCCATGGCAGATACGTCTGTCGGCAGGTTAAGGCCGAATGCCCCCAAAGCTACGGCACCAGTTAGCAACGACCCTACTAATAATTTGTTCGATACTTTCATGCTTTCCTCCTTGATCGATTAATTTCCAGCGTGAAGTTCCCTTTATATTCAACTTCTCGCTGAGCTACTGTCCCTAATAACAGAAGCCAAAAAAGCAAAAGCTGTTTTAGGTGCGACAATTTGCCGCACGAGCTATTAAATACCACACTGTGGTATGAAAAAAAAGAGGGATTTTCATTTTTTTTTATAAGTTATGTGACAGCGGAGTAGAAAGGTGAATCCTGTCTCTGGAAAAGAATGATATTTCATGGTGTTAACTTTACAAGAAGAATTGTAAGAATAACTGTAAAGAAAAGGTTTAAGACTTATCTTAAACCCAAAGTGAATAAATACCACAATGTATTACACAGAGATACTTGCTAAATAATTGAAAAATGTCGGATGCTTTCGTTTGCTTTGAACGATAATGATTTGTTCTGAAGTGGAAAAGCAACTTGCACATTTAGATTCTATCCGCTAGTTTGCCAGAGAAAATCAGACATGGCTTATTATCCATCTTTGTATGTCGGTAGACATTACAATTTAATAATCTTTCGTGGCCTAATCCAACAGGTCATGGTGAAAATGGTTCTGGTGCTAATGACAATCCAATGCGTTGATCTTACTAAAACATACCAGCAGGACGGCCAGATTTTGAAGGCCGTGGATAATGTCTCCTTCTCCATAAATGATGGTGAATTTGCCGCCATCCTGGGGCATTCCGGGTCTGGTAAAACTACGCTCCTTAGCCTTATGGGAGGGTTGACGGTTCCTGATCACGGTTCTGTTATCATAAATGGGACCAATATCCAGCAGCAGGGAGCAAAAGAACTGACTGCCATCCGCAACAGGACCATTGGCTTTATCTTCCAGTTTGGCAGCCTTATTCCAACCCTGACCGCCATTGAAAATATTCTTTTGCCATTGTCTTTTGCCGACTCAAGTTCCAATCCGGAAGAAAAAATTCCCCTGGCCCGGGAGCTGATGGACCAGGTGGGATTGAGCGACAAGGAAAATTCATACCCGGCCCAGCTTTCCGGTGGGCAGCAACGGAGGGTCGCTATCGCCCGGGCCTTTATCAACCAGCCGGATATTATCCTGGCCGATGAACCTACCGGTGATCTTGACGAGGATACCGAAAAAGAGATTCTGGAAATTTTCCGTCATTACAATACGGAGCAGAAGATGACCTTTGTCGTTGTCACCCATAACAGTCAGCTTGTGGAAACCCAGCATAATCCCCGGACCTTTCTGATGAGAAACGGCCAACTGGTTGAGACCACAGGCGAAGGGGCGCATTTGTGATAAAATCTCCCCTGTATCTTTTGCTGATCATGGTTTTGTTGGCAGGATGTTCCGGTGATAAAGCCGCCAGGTTGAAAATGGGTGATCCCGCTCCCGACTTCCTGATCGAAGATCTTACCGGCAAGTCTTACCGGCTTTCGGATTTCAAGGACCGGCCGGTGATAATTCGTTTTTTTATTACCGACTGCAAGTTCTGCAAGGCCGACACCCCGGTGTTTAATGACTATTATGAGAGGCACCGGCAACAGGGACTGGCGATTTTTTATCTCACCACGACGGTCGACCGCAGTAAAGTTGCGAAGTTCGCCGCTGATTTACAGATTCCGTTTCCGGTCGCCATTGACTACAATAAAACAGTAACCGGTTTATATAACGTAAAGGCCGAACCGCAGACCATAATCCTTAACTCCGAACATCTGATCAAGGGCGCTATTCTTGGCGGTGTCACCGAGCCGGAATTTGATGAGATTTTGGGTGGGGAGTGGCAGAAATAATTTCCCCATCTTTTTTTATGGTTTATATCTTAAATTCCCAACTGTTTATTATCCGGAATATTTATGAATAATATCATTCTCTCTCTTGTCGTTTTTCTGTTCCTCGCGGGTCCTGCCCCGGTTGGCGCCGAGCCCCTGGATCCGGTTGAAGCCGACAGCCGCTGCCCGGTGTGCGGCATGTTTGTTGCCAAATATGATGTCTGGATCACCCAGATACGCTACGACGAAAAAGTTGTTCTCAGTTTTGACGGGGTCAAGGACATGATGGCCTTTTACCATTCTCCCGCATCATTCGGCGGTCGTGACCAAAAGGATATAAAGGAGATATGGGTTAAGGATTATTATTCACTCAAATGGATCGATGGCCGTCAGGCATTTTTTGTGCTGGGCAGCGATGTCCATGGTCCGATGGGTCATGAATTTGTCCCTTTCGTAGCTAAGGCTGCCGCCGAGGCTTTCCTGATCGATCATCACGGCCGGCAGGTTATGTCGTTTGCGGAAATCACTCCGGCACAGGTTGAGAAACTCCGGGTCGGCAATAAGATGAAGAATATGAAAAAATAGGGGTTTGATGCGGCCATCCCACCTGTTCCTCCTGATTGTCCTGTTAGTGCTTGTGATTGATGGCGCTATTGTCCAACATATTCGGGCCAGGGAAGAACTGTACCGGGAGAATGGCCGGATCAGCAACATAGTCACCGCCGGGCTGGGTCTTACCGATCTCTGCCTCTCCACCGAAGCCCGCTATACCAGACATCCTGCCGTTTCCGACCCTATGGCCCCCTTCATGGATCACCCAGGGGCGATCGAACATTTCCCCAGCGGTTCATTCTGGGCCGCTCCGGAGAAAAGGTTATGAGACCGTCCATCGAAAAAAACCTGAATCTTCTGGACTACGCATTATCCAGTCTCTGGCGGCGTAAGCTGAAAAACCTCGGTATTACCATAGTTTTTGCCGCGGTTATTTTCCTGGTCGCCTCTTTCCAGTTTCTTACCAGCAGTCTGACAACCACCGCCGATCTGCTTCTTGCCGAGGCCCCTGAGATTGTTATCCAGAAAATGACTGCGGGCCGGCAGGAATCCATTCCGGTTGCCACCTTGTCCCGGCTGGACAAAATATTCGGCATCCGGGCTGCGCTTCCCCGGGTCTGGGGGTATTATTTTAATGAAGCCACCGGGGCCAATTATACCGTGCTGGCCGTTGACCGCGAGCAAATGCCCAGGGGGCGGCAGCTGGAGATGGCCATCGATGGCAGAGCCCCCGTTGCAGGGCAGGGGGAGGCGGCCCTTGGCCGTGAGGTGGCCGCCGATCTGAAATTGGGCGCCAGGCGCCAGTTCTCTCTGTTCCGGCCCGATCTTTCCTTGAAGCCTTTCAAGGTTTCAGGGATATTCAG
>JBDLIW010000130.1:0-4295 GCA_039714695.1 Thermodesulfobacteriota bacterium
CCCTGTTCCTGAAACTCCGATATGTGACGGAAGGTTTAAAGGCGAAGCTGACAAAGGGACGCTCGGCAAATTTCCTGCCGCCAGCATCGACCAGTTCATTCAAGGTTTGAGAAATCTCTGGCTGTTGGGTCATATTCTTCTCCGGAAACGAAAAATTGGTGAATTATCCCTTTATCATTCCAAGTCCGTATTTCGTAAACTATACACCATCTTCTTTATGAGAGGCAAAAGATACTGCCACCGGATACCATTTTTTACATACTTTTCGTGACAACCGGCACCCGCCAACAAGCCATCGTAGCCTCTGACATACTGTTTTTGGGACCATTTCGGAGCAGGAATGGAGGTTAATATGTTTACTTTAGAGCAAAATCAGTTATCTTTGGGCCGTAATAATGAAGCGGCTTTTAGCTGCAAGTACAGAAAAAGGACACTGCAATGATAATTAAGCCGGTTGCCACTTCTTCACCGGAAGGCAGAGAGATACTTGCCGGACTCCAAGACCGCTTCCAATCTACCGATGACAGCTGCCGCCAGGCGGTAACTGATATTATCCGGAACGTAAGGGAACAAGGCGATGAAGCCCTGGTCGAATATACGAGGCAATTCGACTCTCCGAAGTTCACCGTTGACCAGCTCAAGGTCTCCCGGGAAGAAATAGACCGGGCTTTCGAGAAGGTAGACGCGAAACTGCTCGCCACTCTTGAGCTGGCAATTGACCGGATCCAGACCTTCCACGAGAAAGAAAAAGAAGAGTCATGGACCATGACCAACGCCAACGGCATCATCACCGGGCGGCTGGTCAACCCGGTCGATTCGGCTGGTCTCTATGTTCCCGGCGGCCAGGGGGGGCAGACTCCCCTGGTTTCCTCCGTTTTGATGAACGGCATCCCGGCCGGTATTGCCGGGGTAAAAAGACGAGTGATGGTGACGCCGCCCGATGAATCCGGCCAGGTCAACCCTGCCCTCTTGGTTGCCGCCGATAAAATCGGCATTGACGAAATATATAAGGCCGGCAGTGCCTGGGCCATTGCTGCCCTCGCCTATGGCACCAAATCTATCCCGAAAGTTGATGTAATAGTCGGACCGGGCAACCAGTACGTGGCCGAAGCCAAGCAACAAGTCTCGGGCCGGGTAAGGATCGATATGATAGCCGGCCCCAGCGAAGTACTGATCGTGGCCGACCGGAATGCCAAACCATCCTATATAGCAGCCGACATGCTGGCTCAGGCGGAACACGACCCGCTCGCCTTGGCAATGCTGGTCACGACCAGTAATGACGTCGCCGGCAAGGTTATTGAAGAACTGGCAGAACAGGTAACCCAACTGGACCGGGAGGAGATAGCCCGCCGGTCCCTCAAAAACCGGGGAGTCATCCTGGTGGCCGAAACTATCGAAGAGGCCATAGAGATCGCCAACCAGCTTGCCGCCGAACATCTGGAACTGATGATCGACAACGCCTTCGACCAGGTGAAAAACATCCGGCATGCCGGGGCTATTTTCGTGGGCGAAAACGTGCCTGAGTCAACCGGCGATTATCTGGCCGGCCCTAATCACGTCCTGCCCACCATGGGCACCGCCCGTTTTTCTTCGGCCCTCGGAGTGGAAACGTTTGTCAAAAAGTCCAGCATCATTTCCTACCCCCGTGAAGCATTACTGGCCGACAGCGAACATATCCAGCGACTGGCCACCCTTGAGGGCCTTACCGGCCACGCCCGCTCAGCCGCGATCAGGACCGATGACGACAGCCAGTGACCTTTTTCGCCAAGGGATAAACAACCTCTCCCTTGGCCTCGGCGAGCCTGTCATAGAACAATTATGTCGTTATCTGGCCGAATTGCAAAAATGGAACAAACGTATCAATCTGGTGGCAAAGGCCACGGAAGAAGTCCTTATTGACAGCCATTTTCTCGATTCCCTGACCCTGGTGCCACTGGTAAAAAACTGTCCCCCGCCCGGTCTGATGGATGTGGGAAGCGGCGCCGGTTTCCCGGGGCTGGTCTTAAAGATTGCCTGCCCGCATCTGAGAGTCACCCTCGTGGAACCCCGGCAGAAAAGGACTTCTTTTCTGCGCCAGGTTATTCGTACTCTGGGCCTGCAGGAAATAGAGGTCCTGGAGACCAGACTCGAAAAAAACAACGACGAGCTGGCGGGATGGCGCAACTCCACCCCGCTCCTGACCAGCCGCGCCTTTTCCTCGATCAACCTGTTCCTCGATCTGGCCGGGCCGTTCTGTGCTCCGGGCGGCAAGGTAATCTGCATGAAGGGCCGCAAGGCTGATGAAGAGATTAACGAATGGCACAAATTGTCTCCAGCCAGCCCGTTCCGTTTAGCCAAAACCATCGAAACCGCCCTGCCTTTTAGCGACACGCCGCGGAAACTATTGGTGTTCACCAAGGAGTAGCTCCAACCCTCCATTTCGTCACCCCAAAGATATTTGTCCTCTTTTCTTTCTTCTGCCCGGGAAAAAATCTGCTATACTTGCTGAGACGATTTCGAAAATCATTATCCTTGAAATGAAATTACGAATGGAGCCCCTTGCAAATGAGAAGTAAGAATCTTCTTCCCATCAAGCCGCAAAGTACAAAGAACGCTGCCGACAAAGCGCTTCGCTCACCATCTTCGGCAGGGCGTTACAAAAAAGGTTTTTTATTACTATTTACCTTGTCATTCTTATGTCTGTCCCTGCTGCAAGGGGGAGCGACCAGGGCCGAGACCAGCCCGAAGAATGTCTACGTGATTCCGGTTACCGGGGATGTGGAACCGGCCATGGCCGCTTACATTGAACGGGCGGTGCAGGAAGCGGGCACGAGCCCTGATACTACAATCATCCTTGAAATCGACACCTTTGGCGGCCGGGTCGACTCGGCCTTGAAAATCGTTGAAACCATGACCGGGGTCAAAGGCCCCCGGACCATTGCCTTTGTCAAAACCAAGGCCATCTCGGCCGGCGCCCTGATCGCCCTCTCCTGCAATATCCTGACAATGCAACCCAACACCACCATCGGCGATTGTGCGCCGATAAGTTTTTCCCAGGAAGGCGCGAAAATGCTGGGCGAAAAGTTCCAGTCGCCGCTGAGAGCCAAATTTCGGACCCTGGCCAGGCGTAACGGCTATCCGGTCGCCTTGGCCGAGGCGATGGTCAGCGCCCACCTGGAAATCTACGAAGTAAAAATGGCCGACCGGACCCTGTACCTCAGCGCCAACGATTTAGAGGGCATGACCGAGGAGGAGCGGGAAAAAATCATCGCCAAAAAAGTAGTGGTGGCCAAAGATGAACTCCTGACCATGGACGATGCCGAGGCACGCAAGCTGGGTTTCTCAAAGATGAGCGCCGACTCCATTGGTGATATGCTGGACCGGCTGGGCAGCAAAGATTACCAGCTGATCCGCCTTGAGCCAAGCTGGTCCGAGGCCCTGGGCCGTTTTCTGACCTCAATTGCCCCTATCCTGATGATGATCGGCATGGCTGCCCTTTACGCCGAATACAAGGCGCCCGGTTTCGGCCTGCCCGGCCTGGTGGGAATAATTTGCCTGGGCCTGGTCCTGGGCAATCAGTACATTGTCGGGCTGGCCGATTATACCGAACTTATTCTGCTTATTCTGGGCCTGGTTCTCTTGATGATAGAGGTGTTCGTCCTGCCGGGTTTTGGCGTGGCCGGGGTGGCCGGCTTTATCTGTATCGGCCTGGGGATGATCCTTTCCTTTCAGGATTTTGTCCTGCCCGATCCGGAACTTCCGTGGCAACAAGACATCCTGGTCGGGAACCTGACCAGAGTTCTGGGCTCATTTACCGTGGCTTTTCTGGCCGCCCTGGTTTTCCTGAGTTATTTTTTCCCGCGTCTTGGCAAGCTGGTCAAGGGGCCATATCTGGATACCACTCTGGCCGCCTCCCATGCAGATTCCCATGAAGCCCGACAAGTAACAATCGGCGAATCGGGAACAGCAACCACCTTTCTCAGACCGGCCGGCAAGGCAAGGTTCGGAGAAAGAGATATCGATGTGGTCACCGAAGGCGATCTTATTGAAAAAGGCGCCAGGGTGAAAATACTTGCCATCAAAGGCAATAGAGTAGTTGTAACCGAGGAGAGTTTATGAGAGATTTTTTGATGCCCGTTGTCCTGCAACTGGCTGGGGTGCTGATCATCATTGCCGAAATATTCCTGCCCTCGGGCGGTCTGCTTTCGCTGGTGGCAGCCGGCCTGTTCGGCTACTCGTTGTTTATCGTCTTTCATGATATTTCGACCATGGCCGGGACCTATTTTATCCTGGCCGATCTTATCATAATTCCGGCC